>NZ_JBMNDO010000029.1:0-77836 GCF_052542855.1 Streptomyces sp. SAS_281 | reverse complement strand
GGCCCCCGCCCCCCTCGACGGTGTGCGCCTCGTCGACATCGAGTCGCTCGCGGAGGCGTCGGCCGACGCCCCGATGGCCGCCGATGTGGACCAGGTGCGCACCATCGTCGCCGACGAGGTCGCCGCCTTCGGGGCCGCCCAGCGCGCCGCCCACATCACCCCGACCGTCGTCGCCCTGCGCACGATGGCCGCCGGCGTGGTCGCGGACGAGATCGCCCGGCTGGACGGACGCCTCCCCGACCTGGACGAGAAGCAGCGCGCCGAGATCACGCAGACCGTGCGCCGCGTGGTCGACAAGCTCCTGCACGCGCCCACCGTGCGGGTCAAGCAGCTCGCCAGCGAGCCCGGCGGCGCCGGGTACGCGGACGCGCTGCGCGAACTCTTCGACCTCGACCCGCAGACGGTCGCCGCCGTCTCCCGGGCAGACCTGAACGACCCGAATCGAGGGCGGTCATGACCGACAACTCACCCCTGCGACTGGGGACCAGGCGCAGCAAGCTCGCCATGGCCCAGTCCGGCCACGTCGCCGATGCGGTCAGCGAGGTGACCGGGCGCGCCGTCGAACTCGTGGAGATCACCACGTACGGGGACACCTCCCGGGAGCACCTGGCGCAGATCGGCGGGACCGGCGTGTTCGTCGCCGCGCTGCGCGACGCGCTGCTGCGCGGCGAGGTGGACTTCGCCGTCCACTCGCTCAAGGACCTGCCGACCGCGCAGCCCGAGGGCCTGGTGCTGGCCGCCGTGCCGGTGCGCGAGGACCCCCGCGACGTGCTGATCGCCCGGGACGGGCTGACCTTCGCGGAGCTGCCGTCCGGCGCCCGCGTCGGCACCGGTTCGCCGCGGCGCATGGCCCAGCTCAACGCGTACGCCCGAAGCCACGGCCTCGACATCGAGACCGTTCCGATCCGCGGCAACGTCGACACCCGGATCGGGTTCGTACGCGACGGCGAGCTGGACGCGGTGGTTCTCGCCGCGGCCGGGCTCAGCCGCCTGGGCCGCAGCGGTGAGGTGACCGACTTCCTGTCGGTCGACACCGTGCTGCCCGCTCCCGGCCAGGGAGCACTGGCGATCGAGTGCGCTGCGAGCAGCGCCGACCTCGCCGCCGCGCTCGCCGAGCTCGACGACCCGTACACCCGGGCCGCCGTGACCGCCGAGCGTGCCCTGCTCGCCGCCCTGGAGGCCGGCTGCTCCGCACCCGTGGGTGCGCTGGCCGACCTCCTGGCCGACGGTCAGGCTGTCAACGAACTGCGCCTGCGCGGTGTCGTCGGTTCCACCGACGGTGCCTCGCTGGTGCAGATGTCCACCACCGGTCCCGTTCCCACGTCGCACGACGACGCGGCGGCGATCGGTCGCGAACTCGCGGCCGACATGCTTGCCAAGGGTGCGGCCGGTCTTATGGGGGAGCGAGCACTTTGAGCCCCACCGGCCCCGCCGCATCCGATTTCCCGGTCCACTCCGCAGGGCACGTCACCTTCCTCGGCGCCGGTCCCGGCGACCCGGGACTGCTGACCCTGCGCGCCGTCGAGGCGCTCGCGAGCGCGGACGTCCTTGTCGCCGAACCGGATGTTCTCGGCGTCGTCCGCAGCCATGCGCGGGCAGGGGTAAGCACCCCTGAGCTGGCGGTTCTTGACGCGCAGTCAACAGCCGCCGGGGTACCCGTTCTCAGGGATGCCGCCAATCTTGTCATGGAGGCCGCGAAGGGCGGCAGGCGGGTCGTCCGTGCCGTGGCCGGGGACCCCGGCCTGGACGGGAACGCCGCCGCCGAGATGCTGGCCTGCGCCTCCGCCGGCATTCCCTTCGAGGTCGTCCCGGGCGTCGCGAACGCCGTCGGCGTGCCCGCGTACGCCGGGGTGCCGCTGCGGGACGCGCAGGGCGCGGACGTACGGTTCGTCGACGCCCGTACGGCCACCGACCGCTGCTGGAGCGAGGTCGGCACGAGCGACGCCACGTGCGTCATCTCGACGTCGCTCGACGCGGTGGCCGCCGCCGCCGGTGAGCTGGTCGCGGCGGGCCGCAAGCCCGACACCCCGCTGACCGTGACGGCCGGCGGCACGACGACGCGCCAGCGCACCTGGACGGCGACCCTCGGGACGATCGCCCAGGTCTTCAAGCAGGGCAAGGTGCTCCCCTCGCCGGAGGGGCACCAGCCGGTCATAGCCGTGGTCGGCGAGCGCAGCTCCGCCGCCCAGCGCGACCAGCTGGCGTGGTTCGAGTCCAAGCCGATGTTCGGCTGGAAGGTCCTCGTGCCGCGCACGAAGGAGCAGGCGGCCTCGCTCTCCGACCAGCTGCGGTCCTACGGCGCCGTGCCGCACGAGGTGCCGACGATCGCCGTCGAGCCGCCGCGTACGCCCCAGCAGATGGAGCGGGCGGTCAAGGGCCTGGTCACCGGCCGGTACGAGTGGATCGCCTTCACCAGCGTCAACGCCGTGAAGGCCGTCCGGGAGAAGTTCGAGGAGTACGGGCTCGACGCCCGGGCCTTCGCGGGGATCAAGGTCGCCGCGGTCGGCGAGCAGACCGCCGCGGCGCTGATCGACTTCGGCGTGAAGCCGGACCTGGTGCCGTCGGGCGAGCAGTCCGCGGCCGGGCTCCTTGAGGACTGGCCGCCGTACGACCCGGTCTTCGACCCGATCGACCGCGTCTTCCTGCCGCGTGCCGACATCGCCACGGAGACCCTGGTCGCCGGGCTGATCGAGCTCGGCTGGGAGGTGGACGACGTCACCGCGTACCGCACGGTCCGCGCCTCGCCGCCGCCGGCCGAGACCCGGGAGGCGATCAAGGGCGGCGGCTTCGACGCGGTGCTCTTCACCTCGTCCTCGACCGTGCGCAACCTGGTCGGCATCGCGGGCAAGCCGCACAACGTGACGGTCATCGCCTGCATCGGCCCCGCCACGGCGAAGACGGCAGAGGAGCACGGGCTGCGCGTGGACGTCCTGTCGCCGGAGCCCTCGGTGCACAAGCTGGCCGAGGCGCTCGCGGAGTTCGGCGCGCGGCGCCGGGACGCGGCGCGGGAGGCCGGCGACCCGGTGACCCGGCCCAGCGAGCGGCGTCCGGGTGCGCGCAGGCGGCGTACGACGACCTGAGCGGTGCTGTGACGCGGGGCCCGGCCACCTCTTCGGAGGCGGCCGGGCCCCGTCGCTTTCCCGGCACCGGTGTCGGTAAGAGCCCGGTCCGCGCGGGTCTACGCTCGAAGGATGACTGTGTACGGAAACTTCCCCGGCTCGCGGCCCCGTCGGCTGCGGACGACCCCCGCGATGCGGCGGATGGTCGCCGAGACACGGCTCGATCCGGCCAACCTGATCCTGCCCGCGTTCGTCCGCGAGGGCATCGACGCCCCGGTCGCGATCTCGGCCATGCCCGGCGTGCAGCAGCACACCCTGGACACCCTGCGGAAGGCGGCCGTGGACGCGGTCTCCGCCGGGGTCTCGGGGATCATGCTGTTCGGCGTCCCGCTGGACGAGAAGAAGGACGGCCGGGGCACGGCGGGCACCGACCCGGACGGCATCCTCCAGGTCGCGCTGCGCGCGGTGCGCGAGGAGGTGGGCGACGATCTCATCGTCATGTCGGACCTGTGCCTGGACGAGTTCACCGACCACGGCCACTGCGGTGTGCTGACCGGGGACGGCCGCGTCGACAACGACGCCACCCTGGAGCGGTACGCGGAGATGGCCCAGGTCCAGGCCGACGCGGGCGCCCATGTGGTCGGCCCCAGCGGCATGATGGACGGCCAGGTCGGCGTCATCCGCGACGCGCTCGACCAGACGGGCCACGAGGACGTCTCGATCCTCGCGTACACCGCGAAGTACTCCTCGGCGTTCTACGGGCCGTTCCGCGAGGCCGTCGGCTCCTCGCTCAAGGGCGACCGCAAGACGTACCAGCAGGACCCGGCCAACATCCGCGAGTCCCTGCGCGAGCTGGCGCTCGACCTCGAAGAGGGCGCGGACATGGTCATGGTCAAGCCCGCCGGTCCCTACCTGGACATCGTGGCCAAGGTCGCGGAGGCGTCGGACGTACCGGTGGCCGCGTACCAGATCAGCGGCGAGTACTCCATGATCGAGGCCGCCGCCGAGAAGGGCTGGATCGACCGCGACGCGGCGATCATGGAGAGCCTGACGGGTATCCGCCGCGCGGGCGCCCAGCTGATCCTGACGTACTGGGCGACGGAGGTCGCGCAGCGCCTGCGGGGCTGAGCGGAGAAGCGTTACGGCGTGTCCACCAGGCCCATGAAGAGCATCCAGGTGAACACGACGGTGAGGGGGGCGGCCACGGCGAGGAGGACCGAGGCCGCCGGCCTCTTCCGCATGCACACCCAGCTCGCGAGCAGTACGCAGAGGCTCAGGGCGAGGCCGCAGCAGGAGACCGCGAAGGCCGGGCCGAAGCTCGCGTCGAAGCGGTGGCTCTCCTCTTCCGTGCACGAGTCGCAGGCCATCGGCGCCAGCATGCTGAAGAGGAGCGCGAAGAACACCGCCGGGAGCGTGAGGACCGTCGAGGCCAGCGGAGCGATCCAGGGGTTCCGGGGGAAGTCGTCCAGGGTGTCGTCCGGGGCGTCGGTCTGTGACATGGGGGCGATTCCATCAGGTGTGCGACCGCCGCGCATGAGTTGTTCTACCTAGAACAGCAACTGTCGTACCCCGCGCCTACGATCGGGCGCATGAGAGCTTCCGGAACCTTCACCGTCAACTCCTTCGTCCCCTCCGGGCTGAAGCCCGAGCCCGAGGTCGTCACCGCGCTGCCCGTCGGGGTGGCGACCATCGTGAAGACCTTCGAGGGGGAGGTGGCGGGGCGGTCCACGACCTTGTTCACCGCTGCCTTCGACCAGGCGTCGGGGGTCGGTACGTACGTCGCCATGGAGTCCTTCGAGGGGGCGCTCGCCGGGCACGAGGGGACGTTCAACTTCGTGCACTCGGCCGCCACCAGCGGCAGCGACCGGGCGAACGAGTTCTTCTCGGTCGTGCCGGGGAGCGGGACCGCCGCCCTCGCCGGGATCAGCGGGGGCGGCGGGCTCGCCGTCGACGAGGACGGCACGCATCGGATCTGGTTCGACGTCGAGCTGGGCGGTCAGTAGACGAGCGCCTGGTCCATCTCGCTCTGCCAGTACGTGACGAAGCCGTTGTCGTCCCAGTAGGTGCCGGCGGGCAGCGTCAGTTCGGTCGACGCGGAGTTGACGGGCCCGTCGTTGCGGTCGGCGAAGGTGACGCCGAGGTGCTTGCTCGGGTACGGCTTCTGGCCGTTCGGCTCGCCCGTCAGGCCGATGGCGGCGTAGGCCGACTGACCCGGCGCGAGCGTCACCACGGCCTGCGGCTTGCTGGACCCGAGGACCTGGAACACCGCCTGCGCGCCGTCGAAGCGGAGCATCGGCGCGTGGTACGCGTAGCAGGGGCGGTCGCCCGTGTTGGTCGCCGTGAGCAGCAGGTGGTTGACCGGGCGGCTCACCTTGGTGACGGTGACCTTCGTGTTCGCGCCGGTGCAGGTGACCGGGGACTTCGGCTTCGGCTTGGGCCGGGGCTTGGACGCCGGCTTCGCGGCGGAGTCCGCGGGCTTGTCGGCGGGCTTGTCGGCGGGCTTGTCGGCGGTCCCGGTGGTGTCGGCGGCCGGTTCGGTGTCCGTGGCGGCGGTCGAGTCCTTCTCCGGCGTGGCCGACGGGGCGTCGCCCGTCGCCCGGACGGACGCCGCCGGCTTCTTCGCGTCGGTGCCGTCGTCCCCGCCGCACGCCGTGAGCGAGAGGGCGGCGAGCACGGCGGTCGCCGCGAGGACGGTGGTGCGGATGCTGCGGTTGCTGCGCATGGTGGTACTCCCCGTGAGTGTGTTCGGTCGTGTCATGTGTTCGGTCGTGCCAGGTGTGCGGTCGGGCCGGCGTGGTCAGTTCCGGCAGATCAGGAGCAGGACGATCGCGGTCGTCACGATCAGCACCCCGATCGCCAGCGCATCGGCCAGCTCGACGCGGAAGAGGGTTCGCACTGGTCGGTCCCCGTGGTCGTTGCGGTGTGGTCCGAGCTTGTGGCACGACGGATTCCGGCCGCAACGCCCGACACACCATTGGGGATGCTGGAATGCCTGCGCGTACTGTGACCTGGGCAGATCTCGCGTCCCTGGAACGGTGATCCGGGACGGACCAGGAGGGGGAACGCCGTAGTGGCGACGCCGGAGGCCGAGGAACTAGCGGCCCTGCTGAAGAAACTGAAGGACCGTTCGGGGCGCAGCTACGGGGTGCTCGCGGGCCGGTTGCACGTCAGTACGTCGACGCTCCACCGGTACTGCAACGGGGACGCCGTCCCGGGGGAGTTCGCCCCCGTGGAGCGGTTCGCGCGTCTGTGCGGGGCGACCGCCGACGAGATGGTGCAGGTCCACCGCCGGTGGATCCTCGCGGACGCGGCGCGCGGACGGGGGAAGGCGGAAGCGCCGGTTCCTGCGGAAGCGCCGGTTCCGGAAGGGGCGGTGGAGCCCGCGCCCGTGCCCGTGCCCGTGGAGCCGGAGGCGGTGGAGCCTGCGCGCGCGGAGCCGGAGCCCGAGGAGCCTGCGAGCCGGGAGCCCGAGCCCGCGCGGGTGCCTGAGCCCATGGCCTCGGAGCCCGTACGTGGAGAGGCCCCCGCCCCCTCCCGTTGGCGCCGGGCCTCCGCCCGTACGCGGGTGCTCCTCGCCGCCGCGGCCGTCGTCGCGCTCACCGTGCCCACCGCCGTCGTCGTCGGCCGGCTCAAGCAGACCGGTTCGGAAGCGGCCGCGGGCGCCCCGGATGCGAGCGCCACGACGGCGGGGGAGGACGCCGACGCCGTCTCCCCGTCCCCGTCCGGCCCCTCGCCCTCGGTCAGCGCGTCGAAGCGGCCCAGCGCCTCCGCCACCACGGGCTCGGCCAGTCCCTCCGTACGCACGTCACCGTCCGCCTCGCGCACCACCGGTGCGCCTGTGGGCGGGGCGGGGCGCCCGCCCACGGTGACCATCAGCTCGTACAACTGGGAGGAGCCCTGCGGGCAGTTCTATCTGCTGGGCCAGGACCCGGGGACCGTTCCGCCCCCGCCGTCGCCCAACAGCACCCGGGGCTGGGCTCGGGCGCTCGGCGGGGTGGAGGGCGGCTCCATGAAGCTGGAGCTGACCGTGCAGGGCACCTCGGCGCAGGCCGTCGTCCTGACCGGGCTCCGGGTGAAGGTGCTGAGCCAGCGGGCGCCCGTGCAGCAGCCGGCGTTCTCGATGGGCGACGGCTGCGGCAGCGGCATCGAGCCCCAGTCCTTCGACATCGACCTGGACGACAGCCGCCCGGGGCTCAAGCCGGTCGCCGGGAAGCAGGGCGACGAGACCGTGCCCGCCAAGGACTTCCCGTTCCGGGTGTCGTCCAGCGATGTGGAGGTCTTCGACCTCGACGCCCACGTGGAGGGCCACGACGTCAACTGGTACCTGGAACTGGACTGGTCCAGCGGCGGCCGTACGGGCACCCTGCGCGTGGACGACGGCGGCAAGCCGTTCCGTACGAGCAGCATCGCGGGGCGCCCGGAGTACTACTACCGGTACGACACCTCGGTCTGGGAGAAGCGCTGAGCGGCACGCGGCCCCTCCCGGGTCGCGTGCCGCTCGAACGGGTCAGGCGCGCTTGCGGCGGCGGGCCATGACCACGAGGCCCGCACCGGCGGCGACGACCACGGCGCCTCCGACGGTGATCGGGATCATGTTGCCGCTACCGGTCGTCGCCAGGTCGCCCTCGGGCTGCGAGGGGCCGGCGGACGGGGCCGGGGCGCCCGGCGTCGTCGTGCCGGACGGAGTGCCGGAGGGCGTCGCGCTGCCGGACGGCGGCACCGAGGCCGACGGAGTGGGGGACGCGGGGGGCGTCGTGGAGGGCGTACCGCTCGGCGTCGTGCCGGGCTTCGGGGTGCCGGGCACCTCGGGCAGGCAGCCGGTGAACGGGAAGTGGTGCGTCTCCGCGCCGCCCGAGCCGTGCAGCGAGGCCACCCACACCGAGCCGTTGACCGGGGCGGCGTTGCCCAGCTCCAGGTGCGCGTACGGGGCGAGCACGCTGCCCGGCCAGGCCGCCTGGCTGTTCTTGACGATCTTCGTGGCGTTCGGGAAGTTCCAGAGCAGCTTGGCGCGGACCGCGCCGTCCTGCGCGCTCTGCGACTTGTCGTCCAGGACGAAGTCCTGACCGCCCGACAGGAAGAAGCCCGTCGTGCCGGCCGTCTGCATGTCGTACGTCTGGCCCGTGACGTTGACGATCGTCGTCGCCCCGGCCGGGACCTTGACGAAGACCTCCTTCGCCTTCTCCAGCTGCGACGCCTCGACCGGGAACACGTTGCGGCCGGTGTCCGTGCCGGTCAGCGTCAGCCGGCTGCCCTCCAGGCCCACCGTGGCGCCGGAGGTCGCCGACTCCTTGGCCAGCGTGTCCGCGTACGACCGGAGCTTCGCGAACTCGCCGTCGAAGTCGATGAGATCGGCCTTCTTGCCGAAGGTGCCGTTGTGCAGCTCGACCGCGCGGTCCTTGACCTCGCCGCCGACGACGGCGTTGCCCTTCATCACGACGGTGGCGGAACCGCCGTTGAGCAGGTCGCCGCGCACGACGAGCGACGCCCGGCCCGGGAGGGCGTCCACCTGGGCGGCCGTCAGCTCGTTGCCGACACTGAACCCGCCCGTGAAGTCGGCGTTCCCGCCGACGGCCACGGCGCCTTCCGCGTCGGGGGAGTGGACGTCGTCCCCGAGGACGAACTCGCCGTACGTCCCGGCGATTCCGAAGGCGTCGGTGGTGCAGTCCGCCGAGGCGGGAGCGGCCTGGGCGGCCGGAGCGACGGTGAGCCCGAGAACGAGGGCACCGCCGAGCGCCGCGAGGGCGGCGGAGGTCGGTATGCGCATGGTGCGTGGGTCTCCTGCGGAGCGGTTATGAAGGTTCTGTGGCGACTCCGGCCATGATTCTCATACATGGGGAAATTGGTCAAGACCAATGGAGCCAACGGCCCCCATTGGTTACGGAGTTCCGGACGTGGACCGCGTCCGCCGGCTGATGCCGGGTCGGTCCGGTCGTGCGGCGGAAGCGGGCGGCGAGAGCGCGATGACCGTCATATCGCCCCCGTCGCGGGGAAGACGGTCTCTGCCCCGAGCGACCGAATACCGAGCGACCGAATACCTTCGAGGAGCGAGACATGACCAGCGGCACCGACGACAGACCGGAACTGCGGACAGCGGACCCCGCTGCCGATACCGCCCTCGTGGAGCGCGCGCAGCGCCTCAGACGGCGGCTGGAACGGCTCATCGGGATCGCCGCCACCGAGGGGAACGAGCTGGTCCCGCTGCGGAACGGGGACGCGATCTTCGCCGCGATGCTGGACGCCATCCGCCGCGCCGAACACACCGTGGACATGATGACGTTCGTCTACTGGCGCGGCGACATCGCGCGGGAGTTCGCGGCCACACTGGCGGATCGCGCCCGTGCCGGGGTCCGGGTGCGGCTGCTGCTCGACGGGTTCGGCAGCAGGCTCATAGAGAAGGGCCAGCTGCGGGCGATGGAGGAGGCGGGCGTCCAGGTCGCGTGGTTCCGCAAGCCCCTCTATCTGTCACCCCTGAAGCAGAACCACCGCTGCCACCGCAAGGTCCTCGTGGTGGACGAGGAGACCGCGTTCACCGGCGGCGTCGGGATCGCCGAGGAATGGTGCGGCGACGCGCGGAACGAGAACGAGTGGCGGGACACGCACGTCCGCGTACGGGGCCCGGCCGTCGACGGGCTCGCCGCGGCCTTCGCGCAGAACTGGGCCGAGTGCCACGACGAACTGTTCGACGCCCGCGACCGGTTCCGGAACATCCCGCCGCAGGGCGACGCGGTGGTGCAGGTGGTGCGGGGCTCGGCCAGCATGGGCTGGCAGGACATGCAGACCCTGCTCCGGGTCGTCCTGGAGACCGCCGAGGAACGCGTCAGGATCGCCACGGCCTACTTCGCCCCGGACGCCTTTTTCGTGGAGCTGATGTGCGCGGCGGCGCGGCGCGGGGTCGAGGTCGAGATCCTGCTGCCGGGCCCGCACACCGACAAACGGGTCTGCCAGCTGGCCGGGCAGCTGTACTACGAGCGGCTGACGGCCTGCGGCGTGAAGATCCACCACTACCAGCCGACGATGATGCACGCCAAGGTCGTCACCGTCGACCGGGTCGCCTCGCTGATCGGGTCCACCAACATCAACCGCCGCTCCCTGGACCACGACGAGGAGGTCATGCTCGCGGTCCTGGACCGGGAACTCACCGCGACGCTCGACGCCCACTTCTCGGAGGACCTGGAAGTGAGCGAGCGCATCGAGGGCCGGAGGTGGCGGCGCAGGCCCGTCGCGCAACGGCTCCGCGAGGCGTCGGTGCTGCCGCTGCGCCGGTTCCTCTGAGAGCACGCCGTCTCAGCGGGGCACCGAAACGGCCTCAGCGGGCCATCGAAACGGCCTCAGCGGGCCATCGAAACGACGATGACCTTGCCGGAGAGGCCGTGGGGGCGGATGTCGGCCCTCTTGGCCAGCTTCAGGATCAGTGGCCAGCCGAATCCGCCCGTACCGCCGCAGAGGTCGGGTGTCCGCTGCTGCGGGCGGTCGGAGGTGGGGTCGGCGACCTTCACGTACAGCGTGTCCTCGTCCGCCCCGAAGGCGAGCGCGGTCACCGCGCCCGCGTGCCGGAGCGCGTTCGTCACCAGTTCGGACACCAGGAGCAGCAGATCCTGGATGGTCGTCGCCGCCGGCCGCGGGTGGAGCGTCGCCAGGAACGCCTTGGCCGCCGCCCGGGCGTCGGCCGCCCTGGACGGCGGGGGCTCGGCCGGCGTCATCGGATGCGGTGAAGGTGACACCGCAGTGGAATCGAGGTCGGACATTTTCTCCCCCGGAGAAATGATCGTCGAACGGTCTGAATTCTTCTTCTTCCCTCGGGTCCCAGGCGTATCCGGCCCTTTTCCCGGACGCGGGGCAGAAGATTGAACGCACCCGTGCGCGGGCAGACGGGCAGAGGAATTCCGGCCCACCGCGGCGCCGGAACGAGGCCGTGGCCGAAGGGAACAGCAGATGACCGACTCCGCCGCCCCCGTCCGGGACGCACCCGCCCTGGTCACCCACCCGGTGCCCGACCTCCAGCTCCAGCTGCTGCTCCGGCTGCTCGACCGCGAGCCCCGGTCCGGGCTGCCCCTGACGCTGGCCGTACCCGCCGGGGTGCTCCACGGCGAGGTGATCGGCCACGACGCGTGGAAGGCGGAATGGGCGCGGAGCCTGCGCCAGGTGGAGGGCGAAGGAGCGAACCTCCTGGCGGAGTTCCCCGAGACGGTGGACCAGGGGATCAAGGAGGCGCAGGCGGACGAGGACACCGCCTTCCTGCCCCGGTGGATCCACCTGCGGGACGCGACCCTCGTCTGCGGGGGCGCGGTCCCGCTGCGGCTGCCGCTGTGGCGCGGCCGGCTGTCCGACGTGTCGGGATGGACGCTGGGGCGGCCGGAGTAGGAACCGCGAAGGGGCGGGCCCGGCGCCACCGGAGTGCCGCCGGGCCCCGCCCTCAACGAGCTGCCGCGCTCAGAGCCGCTCGGGCGTCCGGATGCCGAGCAGCGCCATGCCCCGGTGCAGGGTGCGGGCGGTGAGGTCGCAGAGGAACAGCCGGTTCTCGACCACCTCGGGCGGGTTGTCCTCGCTCAGTACGTGGCACTGGTCGTAGAACGTCGTGTAGAGCGAGGCGAGCTGGTAGAGGTACGCGGCCAGCTTGTGCGGCTCGTACTGCGCGGCCACCTCGGCCAGCACCTCGCCGAACTGGTCCAGGTGCAGGCCCAGCGTCCGCTCGGCCGGGGCCAGCTCCAGCTCCGGGTGCGCCACCGGCTTCGCGTCGCCCGCCTTGCGCAGGATCGACTGGATACGCGCGTACGCGTACTGGAGGTACACCGACGTGTCGCCGCTCAGCGACACCATCTGGTCCAGGTCGAACTTGTAGTCCCGCACGGCGGAGGTCGACAGGTCCGCGTACTTCACGGCGCCCACGCCGACGTACCGGCCGTTCTCGACGATCTCCTGCTCGGACAGGCCCACCTTCCCGGCCTTCTCCCGGACCACGGCGGTCGCCCGCTCGACGGCCTCGTCCAGCAGGTCCTCCAGCCGGACCGTGACCCCCTCACGGGTCTTGAACGGCTTGCCGTCCTTGCCCAGCACCGTGCCGAACGCGAGCTGCTGCGCCTTCACGCCGTCGTTCAGCCAGCCCGCCCGGCGGGCCGTCTCGAAGACCATCTTGAAGTGCAGCGACTGCCGTACGTCCACCACGTACAGCAGGGCGTCCGCCTTGAGGTTCTGCACCCGGTCCCGGATCGCGGAGAGGTCGGTCGCCGCGTAGCCGTAGCCGCCGTTCGTCTTCTTGACGATCAGCGGGACCTTGTTCCCGTCGGGGCCCAGCACATCGTCGAAGAAGACGCACAGCGCACCCTCGGAGCGGACGGCGACGCCCGTCTCCTCCAGGATGCGGCAGGTCTCCTCCAGCATGTCGTTGTAGCCGGACTCGCCGACGATGTCGGGGTCGCTGATCTCCATGTCCAGCTTGTCGAAGACCGAGTAGAAGTAGATCTTCGACTCGTCCACGAACCGCTGCCACATGGCCAGCGTCTCCGCGTCGCCCGCCTGGAGCGCGACGACCCGGTCCCGGGAGCGCGCCTTGAACTCCTCGTCCGAGTCGAACAGGGCCCGCGACGCCTTGTAGAGCCGGTTCAGCGAGGACATCGCGGCCTCGCCGTCCTCCTTGCCGCCCTCGTGGTCCAGCTCGTGCGGGTGCTCCACGAGGTACTGGATGAGCATGCCGAACTGCGTGCCCCAGTCGCCGATGTGGTGGCGCCGGACCACGGACTCGCCGGTGAACTCCAGGATCCGCACCATCGCGTCACCGATCACCGCGGACCGCAGGTGGCCGACGTGCATCTCCTTGGCCACGTTGGGCTGCGCGTAGTCGACGACCGTGGTGCCCGCCGCCTCGTTCGCCGGGACGCCGAGCCGGTCGCCGTCGGCGGCGCGCGCGGCCAGGGTCTCCGTGATCGCCCGGTCGGTCAGCGTGACGTTCAGGAAGCCGGGGCCGGAGACCTCGATGTCCTTGATCAGGTCCGAGGCCGGGAGCGCGTCGGTCACCTTGCCGGCCAGCTCGCGCGGGTTGCCCTTGAGCTTCTTGGCGAGCGCCAGGATGCCGTTGGCCTGGAAGTCGGCCCGGTCGCTTCGGCGCAGCAGCGGATCGGCGGAGCCGGCTTCCGGCAGTGCTGCCGTCAGGGCGTCCGCCAGCTGCTGCTGGAGCGTGGAAGCGAGGGAAGGGACCGAGGCCATGAGCCGGCTGCCGTTTCGGTAGAGGACAAAGGATCGGTCCAGTATCCCACGGGGTGCAAAGCCGTTTTCGTACTGCGGCCCGCACCTGGGAGAATGGTCGGTGCCCCTACGAGTCCTACACGAGAGAAGGACGTGCCGACCGTGGCTCAGAGTCAGAGCAGCACCGAGACCGACTGGGTCTCCCGCTTCGCGGACGAGGTCATCGCCGAATCGGAGCGTCGTGCGCCTGGCAAACCGGTCGTCGTCGCCTCCGGCCTCTCCCCGTCGGGCCCCATCCACCTGGGCAACCTCCGCGAGGTCATGACCCCGCACCTGGTCGCCGACGAGATCCGCCGCCGCGGGTACACCGTGCGCCACCTGATCTCCTGGGACGACTACGACCGCTACCGCAAGGTGCCGAACGGCGTCCCCGGCATCGACGAGTCCTGGGCCGAGCACATCGGCAAGCCGCTGACCTCGGTGCCCGCCCCGGCCGGGTCCGCGTACCCGAACTGGGCCGAGCACTTCAAGGCCGCCATGACCGCCGCCCTGGACGAGCTGGGCGTCGAGTACGACCCCATCAGCCAGACGGAGCAGTACCTCGCGGGCACCTACCGCGAGCAGATCCTGCACGCCATGCGCCACCGCGCGGACATCGACGCCATCCTCGACCGCTACCGCACCAAGAAGGACCCCGCGGCGGCCGGCAAGGGCGGCAGGAAGCCGCAGCAGAAGAAGGTGGACGAGGCCGAGCTGGAGGCCGAGGCCGGTTCCGGCGCGGCCGGCGAGGACGACGGCAGCGGCGGCTCCGCCGGCTACTTCCCGTACAAGCCCTACTGCGGCAACTGCGAGAAGGACCTCACCACCGTCACCTCGTACGACGACGACACCACCGAGCTGAACTACACCTGCACCGCCTGCGGCTTCGCCGAGACCGTCCGGCTCAGCGAGTTCAACCGCGGCAAGCTCGTCTGGAAGGTCGACTGGCCCATGCGCTGGGCCTACGAGGGCGTGATCTTCGAGCCCAGCGGCGTCGACCACTCCTCGCCCGGCTCCTCGTTCGTCGTCGGCGGCCAGATCGTCCGCGAGGTCTTCGACGGCGTCCAGCCCATCGGGCCCATGTACGCCTTCGTCGGGATCTCCGGCATGGCCAAGATGTCCTCCAGCAAGGGCGGCGTGCCCACCCCCGCCGACGCCCTGAAGATCATGGAGGCCCCGCTGCTGCGCTGGCTCTACGCCCGCCGCAAGCCCAACCAGTCCTTCAAGATCGCCTTCGACCAGGAGATCCAGCGGCTCTACGACGAGTGGGACTCGCTGGCCCGCAAGGTCGCCGAGGGCACGGTCCTCCCGGCCGACGCCGCCGCGTACGGCCGCGCGGTCGGCACGGCCGCCGGTGAGCTGCCGAGCACGCCGCGCCCGCTGCCGTACCGCACGCTCGCCTCGGTCGCCGACATCACCGCCGGTGCCGAGGACCAGACGCTGCGCATCCTCAGCGAGCTGGACCCGGCGAACCCGCTCACCTCGCTCGACGAGGCGCGCCCGCGCCTCGACCGCGCCGAGAGCTGGATCACCACCCAGGTTCCGGCCGAGGCCCGCACCATCGTGCGCGACGAGCCGGACAAGGAGCTGCTCGGCTCGCTGGACGACGAGGGCCGCGAGTCGCTGCGCCTGCTCCTGGAGGGCCTGGACACGCACTGGTCCCTGGACGGCCTGACCACGCTGGTCTACGGCGTGCCGAAGGTCCTCGCGGGCCTGGAGCCCGACGCCAAGCCGACGCCCGAGCTGAAGACCGCCCAGCGGTCCTTCTTCGCCCTGCTCTACCGGCTGCTCGTCAGCCGCGACACGGGGCCGCGTCTGCCCACGCTGCTGCTCGCGGTGGGGGCGGACCGGGTGCGCCGGCTGCTGGGGGCGTAGCCACGGATGCGTCGAGGGGCCGTCTCCCGGGTGGGAGGCGGCCCCTCGTGCGTGACGCGCCTACGCGATGTGGTCGGCTTCCAGCTCCGCGTGGAAGCGCCGCTTGAACTCCGGCATCAGCTGCCGGATCAGGGCCTCGCCGCGCGGGTGGCGGACGTTGTGCCCGTCCGACAGGTGTATGTCGAGCACCGGGACGCTCGGGTAGTCGTTGTTCTCGGCGATGAACGCGGAGAACACCTCGTACGCGATCTCCGCGAACTCCTCGTCCTCCTGCGTCCACTGCTGCGCGGGCTCCTGGACGGGCTCCGGTACGGGCACGGGCTCCTGGACGGGTGTCTGCCCGGGCCGCTCGCCGGGCACGGTGCTGCCGACCGTGCCCACGTTGCCCAGCGGGCGGGTGCGGCCGCCCGGGCCCGAGGGGACCTGGTGCGGGACGGGCCCCTCGACCTCGAAGTCCGGGTCGTACGTGCCCTCGTACACCTTGGCGGTCGCCTGCGCCGGGAACCAGGGGTTGTCGTCGGCGGCGGGCTGCGCGGGGACCTCCGTCTGCTGCCGCTCCTCCGGGCCCGCCGTCTGCGGCAGCTCCGGGTGCTGCTGGGCCGTCTCGACAGCGGGCGCGGCGGGCACCGGTTCCGGCACCGGCGTCGGCTCCGGGGCCGGGGGCAGGAGGGCCGGTTCGATGCCGGCGGCGGCCAGGCCGGCCGGGCCGGTCTCGGCGAGCGGGACGCCGTACTTCGCGAGGCGCAGCGGCATCAGGGACTCGACGGGCGCCCTGCGCCGCCACGCGCGCCCGTAGCGGGCCTGGAGGCGGGCCTGGTAGATGAGCCGGTCCTGCTCCAGCTTGATGACCTGCTCGTAGCTGCGGAGCTCCCACAGCTTCATGCTTATCTCTAGGTGTCAGGTGTCACTGCTGATCAGTACGATGTGGTGTTCCTGGTACGTGAGGTACGTCGCTCGGTCCTTAAATGGGGTGCTCGAACGGCAACATGATTTCGGGGGAGACGCGTGATGACGGGTATGGGTGAGGGGCCTTCGCGGTTGTCGGAGGAACAGGAGCGCGAACTCCAGCGGCTGTATCGGGAGGAGGCCAAGACTCACGAGAAGGCCGTCTCGGATCTCAAGGCGGTGAGGGCAGGGCAGAGGCTTTATGTTCTGGGAGAGCTTGGTGCCCTGGCTCTTGCCGGGCTGTTCGGCTACACGGTGGTTGTGGGGCTGTGGCGCGACCAGCCCGTCATTACCAGGTATGCCGGACTAGTGATCTTGCTCGGCCTGGCGGCTCTCATGGGTCGGTTGTGGTTGAAGGGCCGGACGGAGCTCGTCAATAAGAACGCGGAGCTTCGGGCTGCATTGTCGAAGCGGCAGACGGCTGCCGCGAAATTGCCCCTCGATTCTCCGTCCGGGCTGAGAATTTACCGGGAAGCTTCGCTCGATCTGATTGAGCAGTACCGGCAGGGGGCCACCAGGAACCGGCGCGTGCACAACTGGTTCCAGGTCCTCATCATCACGGGGTCGATTGTGACGTCGACGCTGGTAGCGATGAACGAGGGCGCCAACAAGGCGTTGAGCATCACGACTGCGGCGCTGAGCGCGCTGGTGGGGGTGTCGGCGGGCATCACTGGTTACTTCAAGTTCCGGGAGCGCGGCTACAACCTGCAGTCGACGGCCGACGACATCGAAAAGCACTACAACGCTTCGCAGTTCATGCTCGACGACTACGCGGGCCCGGATGCGGCGCACCCGCTCTCCGAAGCGGAGCGTCTGAGGAAGTTCGCGCGGTTCGTGGAGCGTTTGAAGGAAGAGCAGCGCAAGAGGGAGTTGCAACTCGAACAGCAGAGTTCTGCCAGCGAGGAGCGCTCGGCGTGAGGGACCTCTGCAATTGGGCTTTGCGTCAGACGGCGATTACACCGCCACCGTTGTCGTGCACAACCGCCTGCCACTCCAGAATGGGGCACTCGGCGACGAGTAGCGTGTTAAGTCCGTCCGGACCACCAGCTGCCACGACCTGACCAAACACCTCCTCCTGGACAGGGAGGTTTCCTTGGAGGGCATCGCAGTGCCGACACCCGTTCGTCAGCTGTCGTTCGCGCATAGTCCTGCTGTATCGGCACTTCACCGACGTCGTCAGATCCGCCCGTCCGTTTCGTTCCAGAAGGTGCACGGCGAGTTCCATCGTCCGAGGGTTCTCTGTAGTGAAGAGCCCGCAGTAGCCGCGTGCCGGGCGAGCGGGATATAGGCCGGCGATACAGGTGGTGGCCCGCCCGCACTTCCAACAGGATCGGTTTAGACCGAGAACACGAAGATGCAGGACGGGAGCGGCTCCGGGCGGAGGTGATGAGGGCAGCGCGAGCTTGTCGGGGTTAAAGTCGCCCGCTTCGGCGAGCTCGTCAACGTGACGGCACGTTGGGCAGCGCACCCCCCAGGTGCCGCTCTCGCTTCGCTGCAAGAAGCCGCCGTGCGCAGCTACCCACACCGAACACAAGGTGCACCCTCCTGCGAACCGGTTTTTCACGCCCTTCCCTTCTGTGATGCGGTGTTCGCGAGCTGATCAGCTGGGTCAGGATCCAGGGCGTCCATGGACGCCTGCCTGACACCGCATCGTTCAGCTGCCCGTCGCCGATCTCTGAGCTGACCGCATCTCGTAGAGAAAGTCGGGACTGAAGAGGCCGGCGTGCAGGGGAGTCCGTTCCGGCCGGGGCGCCTTCAGGTGCCAGAGCCACCGCTCGTAGACCCCTCGTAGCCGGAGAACTTCGAGTTGCCAGAGGCTCTCCCACTTCAACGCCTCTTGGTAGGTGACGCCGGGGTTGCCAGCGGGGACTGTAAATCGTTCGGTGTAACTCCCGATCATGGAGGATGCATCGATGACCAGTGAGAACGTGACCGAGGCCGAGATCAGCGAGGCGATAGAGCCTCAGCCGGCGAGGGCGGTGGACGACCGGCTGATCGACGAGCTGGTCTCCCGTGCTCAGGCCGAGGGCCTGCAGCTGACCGGCGAGGGTGGGCTGCTGCAGCAGCTGACGAAGCGGCTGCTGGAGTCCGCCCTGGAGGGCGAGATCTCCGACCACCTCGGCTATGACAAGCACGACCCGGCGGGGAAGGACGACGGCAACTCCCGCAACGGCACCCGCGCGAAGACCGTGCTCACCGACGTCGGCCCGGTGGAGATAACCGTGCCGCGTGACCGCGACGGATCGTTCGAGCCGAAGATCGTCAAGAAGCGGCAGAAGCGCCTGACCGGCGTGGACGAGATGGTCATTTCCCTGTCCGCGAAGGGCCTGACCACCGGCGAGGTCCAAGCCCACCTCGCGGAGGTCTATGGCGCCGATGTCTCGCGCCAGACGATCTCCACGATCACCGACAAGGTCCTCGAGGGCATGGCCGAATGGCAGAACCGGCCCCTCGACCCGGTCTATCCGGTCGTGTTCATCGACGCGATCCACGTCAAGATCCGTGACGGCGCCGTCACCAACCGGCCGATCTATGTCGCCCTGGCCGTCACCGTCGAGGGCCGGCGCGAGATCCTCGGCTTGTGGGCCGGCGACGGCGGCGAGGGCGCCAAACACTGGATGCACATCCTCACCGAGATCAAGAACCGCGGCGTGAACGACGTCCTCATGCTCGTCTGCGACGGTCTCAAGGGCCTGCCCGACGCGGTCGAGACCGTCTGGCCGCAGACGATCGTGCAGACCTGCGTGGTCCACCTGCTGCGGAACTCCTTCCGCTATGCCGCCCGCCAGGACTGGGACAAGATCGCCAAGATCCTCAGGCCCGTCTACACCGCCGCGACCGAAGACGCGGCCCTGGAGCGGTTCGCCGAGTTCGCTGACGCCTGGGGCCGGAAGTATCCGGCGATCGTGCGCCTGTGGGAGAACGCCTGGGAGGAGTTCACCCCGTTCCTCCGGTTCGACGCCGAGATCCGCCGCATCGTCTGCACCACCAACGCGATCGAGTCCGTGAACGCCAGGATCCGGCGGGCGGTCAAGGCCCGCGGGCACTTCCCGAACGAGCAGGCAGCGTTGAAGTGCGTCTACATGGCGATCATGTCGCTCGACCCGACCGGAAAGGGGCAGGCCCGCTGGACCCTGCGCTGGAAGACCGCCCTGAACGCCTTCGACATCACCTTCGACGGCCGGCTCTCCGCAGCCCGTCAGTAACCCCAACCACCCTCGTTACACCGTTCGATTGACAGACCCCCACATAGGACACGGTCTTAGAGCGATCCATGCCACGGCACGGAACCGACCTGCGCAGTCGGCAGAAGTGGCACGCGTCTGCGCCTCGGCGGACACGTGAAAACGAGTGCAGTCAACGGAATCCGGCCACCATGCGTGATCGATGCCTCACGCAATCACCGTGGACATATCATCCCCCTACAAGTCGCAGACCACAGCTGGCTCGCGAACGTCAGGGCGGTCTGTATCAGGCACACATGGGGGAGAACCGTCGTGTCGACACCGACCGATCTTCTGGTCACAGCCAGTGCGGCCATGGCAGGAGCCATGGGCACCGATGCCTGGGGGTACACCCGGCAGAGCTTCGTCGACTTCTTCCGTCGCCGTCGTGGCGAGGCAGCGGAAGGCGAGGCCGAGGTACTGGCGCGACTGAACTCACTGGAACAGGCGGTCGCGGCGCTGGAGCCTGACCAACGGCCGTTGATGGCGCGCGGCGTTCAGGTGCCAGTGCGCGAGATCCTCGCCTCCTGCTTCGGCGAGGACCAGCCGGAAGTGATCCAGGAGTTCATCGATGCTCTGAAAGCCCAGCGTGTGGAGGCCCCGGTGATCGCCCAGCAGACGGTGACCGGGAACTTCGCCCTCGGCGGCATCAACGTCGCGGGACGTGACAACAACCTCGGAGGTACGCGCTGATGACGTCGCCGACTCCGCCTCCGAACGACCCCACGGTGAAGCAGGACGTCAAGGAGAACCTCGTCCTCGGCGACCAGAACATCGCCGGCCGGGACAACAACATCACGAACTACCTGACCGGGCTGCGCCACCTCCGGCCTCGCCCGGTCAATCCGGATAAGCTGATGCCAGCGAACCGCTTCGTGAGTCCGGGCGACAACTTCGACAAGGCCTCACAGGCCGTCCGGCGGCACTTCGGGGGCATGGCCAACGTCCACATCGTGGTCCTGCTCGCACCCGAAAAGCATGGCTGCCGGTCCGCCGGACTGCGGCTGCTCGCGGCCACGAACACAGCCAGCGATCGTGTATTTGAGCTGCTCCCTGACTGGGACGAACCTGACGTGGACTGCCTGCCCGAAGAGCGCGGAGGAGGCTATCTCCTCAATTTGAGGAGCGTCACGCAGCCGCTTCACGAGGCCTTCTACAGCGGCCTCGTGACCTACGCGTCCACCCTGCGCAAGGCGGGCAGCTGCATGGTCATCGTCACGACGAAGGCTGCCTGGTCCCAGGCTCGATCCAGCGGACCCCAGCCTGAGATCCTCGTGACCGAGATCGACCGCCCCAGCCCAACAACCGTCGTCAGGAAATACCTGGAAAGCCACGAACAGACGCGGGATCGCTCCGGGTGGATCGACGACAAGGAGAGCGTGTTCCACGGCCTCCTGCCGCAGGATTGTGCACCCGGTGAGGCTGTTCGGCTTGCGTTGATCATCGCAAAGGCCAAGGGCATCAGGGATACAGACGCCCTCGATGAATACCGGGGCTGGGAAAGCCACCTGAGTACTGACTGGTTCGGCGGGGGCAGCCAAGGGGTGGAGACCAGAGCCATCCGTATCGCGGGAGCCTTCCTGAACAAGGCACCCGCTGAGGTGGTGCTCAACAGTGCGGATCTCCTCCTTGACGCGCCGAAGATCAAATTTCCGAAGCTCGAGGGCGGGCTCCTCGCGATGCCGGACGCGCCGAAACGCCTCGAACCGGCAGAGATATCCTTCGACGCGGCCACAGGCACCGCATCTCTCGTCCATGAATCGCAAGGGCCGGCGATCCTTCGGTACGTGTGGACGAAGCACCGGCAACTGACCGAAGAAGTGCTGACGCAGTGGCTCCAGGACATCAGCCAGGGCCCGGCCAAGAACCACCTCGACGCAATTGCCGCAGCTTTGACGCAGCTCGCAGAGACTGTGGGGGTCACTCCAATCTTCGATCTGGCGAAGGGGTGGCTCAGTGACAGCAATAAGCGGCACCAGGTACTTGTCGGTGACCTCTTGTCCGAACTCGCAGTGCACCCTGCTCTCGGGAGTCAGGTAAGGGCCGAACTGGCCACCTGGGCAGACAGGAAGAAGTGGCCGGAACGCCAGTGCGCTGTCGCCCGAGCCTGTTCGGGCCCCTTCGGAAAGGCCTACCCCAGCCAGGCCCTGACCCGGGCACGCTACATCCTCAACTCCCCGGGCACCGACGAGGCGCGTAAGGAAGCTCTCAACGCTGTGCGCCTACTGGCTGTTGACGACGAGCTCGCGCCTCTCGTAACCGACATCGTCGTCACCTGGATCACGAACGCAGGGAAGCCGATCGGAACGGATCGGCAGGTCTTCTTCGACGTCTTCAGCGTTCCGTCGAGTGCGGACCAGCCGGAGAACGAACCACTCGCAGTGGCATTGACGAAGCCCGGAGAGGCCGGAGAAGTAATCCGACAGCGCCTGTTCGAAGCCTGGCAGCACGTCATTCGGTACAGCGAGGACCCCGCCCATGCTCCACAAGTTTTGCTGAGCTGGCGAGCGGGCGCGGAAGGCGACTGTCTGCCTGCTGGGCCGGTGGTCGATCTCATCATTGCGCTAGGCAGGACCATGGGGATTGGCGCCCCCTTCATCAAGGCTGTGGTCAAGGCCAAGGGGCCGCTGAAAGACGCTTTGATTGACGCACTCCTCACCGATTTCATCCAGGAGGTTGAGGTAGAGCACGATCCCCTCGCCGAGCCGCGGGGGACTGAATCCGGGGAGCCGCATCCTCGCAACCCGAGTGAGCCGGAGCACGGAACGCAGTGATTCGGATTCTCAACTGGCTGAAGGAGCGGCGAATATCCGATCGCCGCTCCTTCTCCGCGTCTTTGGAAAGCGGAGACCGTGGGCTGCACTACGATGCGGTGATTCGTTATCGGTGGTGGCTCAATCTCGATTCTTTGGCTCCCCGACCGCTTCTTCCTGACGCGATGGTGCGGAACCTCCTGAGAGAAGAATTGGGGGGCGTCGCCCGCAGCTACCGAGTCTTGGACCGCTCCGCCGCACAAGACGCCATGAATGCCTTGCTTAGCCGAGAACTCTGGGATGGCGAAGGGCGAGTCCGAACTGAAGCACACGTCAGGCTCCGCATCCCCAAGCCGACGAGGCGGGTAGCGTTGCAGAGAGCTGAAGAAGAAACGGCTCTGCGTTCCTCCTACGCCAGAGAGTCGGTAAAACTTGATCTGCTGCTAGATCGGCTCACGGACCCGGCACTTGGGCCTGTCTGGTGGGTCAACCGGTATGCCGATCTTCAGCTCGCCGCAGGAGACCCCAAGGCGAAGGTCGAGTCGATTCTTGGTGCTTTTGCTGAGCTGCAGAAATCACTCCATGCCGCGAAGCTCGATCAGGCCACGGATGAAAAGATCCTTGTGCGCCGAAAGATCGAGGAAGTATTCAAGATCATCGAAGATGAGGAGTCTCTGTCGCTTGTGCTCCAAGTCATGAACCGCACCCTCGACCACCTTGGTGTGCGTAGGGCAGGAACCGGCGAAGCAGCCGTTAACGGCAAGGAGAGCACCCCGGCGCCCGGCCGGCGCATCGAGTCGGACTGAGGTCTTCTGGGGCGCCAGCGGCTAACGGGAGGGGTTTTCACGGGTGGAGGAGGGAAGAGCCCACCCTGGGCTGCAAGCCAACCAGGACGCCGCCGAGCCCATGCTGGCTTGCCTCGAATGACATCACGCTAAGTAATGGAGATCAAGGCAGAGGGCCCGTACCGATGCATGATGCGGGTCCTCGCCGGCTGAGGTTTCTGGGTGAGTGGGGGTGCTTCTCCGTGGACAACGGACAGGATGAACGACCTACATAGGGCGGCGCCGTTGAACGCGATCGTCGCGGCCGTCAGCAGCCACGCCGTCTGACGCAGCAGCGGGAACGGGATGCGCAGCCAGGTGAGCAGCAGGTCCAGGGCCAGCAGGACGCAGATGCCCGCGTCGATACCTATTGGGAAGACCAGCGAGAAGTCGCCGAACCCCTTGCTCAGGGCCAGCTCGCGCACCGCCGCGTACGAACCGGCGAAGCCGATCGCGGCGATCAGCACCGCGCCGGCCACGACCAGACCGATCAGCACCCGATGCGTGCGCGTCAGCTGCATCGCAGCCACCCCCCATCCCCTCCCTGTTCCCTTGTCCTCGTCGCCGGTGGCTTGTTCCGGCGGGCACAGCCTGGCACATGTGTGCGAGAGGTGTCGCGGGGGGAGGGGCCGGGGCGGCCCTCGGCGTCAGTGCGAGGACTTCGGCCCGGTCGACGAACTGGGCTTCGTGGACGGCTTCTTGGAGGAGTCGTCGGACGCCTTGCCAGTCGCCTTGCCGGTCGCCTTCGGGCTTTCGGCGCCACCGGCGTTCGCGTCGGCGACGGCCGCGACGGCGTCCTCGGCGGCCATCGAGGCGCCCTTCAGGACCGTCTCGGCGGAGGGCGTCTTCGAACCGGCGTAACCCGCGCCGTTGTAGTTGACGACCACGACGACGTTCCCCGTACGGGCGACGATCGTCGTGAACCGGAAGTCCTCGTCCGTCTTGGACTGGTCGTACGTGATCTTCGTGGCCTGGTCGCCGATACCGCTGACGGACCCGGTCGCGACGTTCTTCGCGCCGTCGGTCGCCTCGGTCTTCTTGACCTGCTTGTCGAACTCCTCGCCCGCCCGGGCGGCCCCGCTGCCCAGCGTCTGGTCGGAGGCGAAGCGGGTGAAGCCGACGTCCAGCCAGCGGTACTGGGAGCCCTTGACGCCCTTGTCGGCCAGCCCGTTCCAGGAGCAGCCGGCGCGGACGGACGTGTCGCTGGACTTGCTGCGGGTGCCGTTCTTGCTCTTGGCCGAGGGGACCAGGGACTTGACGGTCTTCGCCTCGACCGCCTTGCAGGGGTCGGGCAGCTCGGCGAACTTCGCCGCCTCGACGGCCGGTTCCGACTTCGTCGCCCGCGGCGACGCGGAGGCGGAGGAGTCCGCCTCCTTCTTGTCGCCGGAGTCCGACGAGCAGCCGGCGACGACGAGCATCACCGGGACGGCGGCGCAGGCGAGTATGCGGGTGAGTCGCGGGGCTGTTCGGTGCATGGTTCCTTCACTCGGATGGCGCGGCGGTCGGGGGACGGTGGTGCGGCGGTAGCCGTGCGGAGACAGGGTGCGGCGATCGGCCGCCGGTGGCTCCGGAGGGCCACGGTACGACGGACGGCGGCCGGATGCCGCCTTCGCCGGCGGGCGCGGGATGCGGTACGGAAGCGGCCCGGGCGGCGTCAGTCGTTGAACGAATCGACCAGCTGACGGGCCAGTGCCTGGGCCTTCTCCTGGAGTTCCTTGCTGTCGGGGACCTCGGTCGACATGGCCGGCTGGGCGGTGTACTCGACGGTCACGATGACGTTGGATGTGCGGAACACCACGCTCACGGTGCGGTGTCGGGCGGGGGCGCCGGCCCGGCTGAGCGCGTCGTCCAGGAACGCGCTGTCGCCCAGCTTGTCCAGCAGCCGGGGCTGGAGGCTGTCGGCGGGGCCGCCGGAGGTGCCGCCGTCGCCCGTCGCGTCCTTGTCGTCGGTGTCCGCGCCGTCCGTGGCGTCCGTGCTCTCCGCGCCGTCCGCGCCGTCCGTGCTGTCCGCGCTCTCCGTGCCCTTCGTGGCCGAGTCCGGGTCGCCGGAGCCGGACGGGGAGGCGTCGGGGCTCTCGGGCGGCAGGGCGGTGTCGGGCAGGTCGGCGGCGGTCTCCTTCTTCGCGTACACCTCGCGGGCGCGGTCGTCGTCGCTCACGGCGGTGTCGTAGGAGACGACGCGCTCGAAGTCCAGGTGGATGCTGCGGGTGCCCTCGGGGACGTCGGACTTCCAGCGGCAGCCGATCCGCCGATCGGTGTCGTACGTGACCGTGGCGGCGCCCTCGAACACCTTGTCCTGCTGGGCCTCCGGCATGTCGGCGGTGCCCGGCAGGAGGTCCTTGAGGGTCGCCCGCGGGATGGCGCGGCAGGCGTCGGGGAGGGTGCGGTACTTGCCCGGGGGTGCGGAGGAGGCGGTCAAGGTGCCCGGCTTGCTGTCGGGCGGGGAATCGCCGCTTCCGGAGTCGCTGGTGCAGCCGGCGGCGAGCGCTGCGATGAGCACGGCGCCGGTCGCGTACGCCATTCGTCGCACGGTCCTGGGCTCCCTTCGTGCGAAAAACGGTTGCCGCCCGATGGCGGCCGGTGGACACAATGTGTATCGCACGCGCCGCTGTGAACGCCGGTCGGACCGACTTTTCGCCGATCTTGGCGCCGGTTTTGCGCTTTCAGACTTTTCCGGGGGAAACGAGGGGTTATGTCGTATGTAGAAGTACCGGGTGCGAAGGTTCCCATCCGGATGTGGACCGACCCGGCGTCGGTCGAGGACGTGGCGATGCAGCAGCTGCGCAACGTCGCCACGCTGCCCTGGATCAAGGGCCTGGCCGTCATGCCCGACGTCCACTTCGGCAAGGGCGCCACGGTCGGCTCGGTGATCGCGATGCACGGCGCGGTCTGCCCGGCGGCGGTGGGCGTGGACATCGGCTGCGGCATGTCCGCGGTGAAGACCTCGCTGACCGCGAACGACCTCCCCGGCGACCTGTCCGGCCTCCGCTCGAAGATCGAGCAGGCCATCCCGGTCGGCCGCGGGATGCACGACGACCCGGTCGACCCGTCCGGCCTGTACGGCCTTGCGGCCGGGGGCTGGGACGACTTCTGGGGACGGTTTGACGGGGTGGCCGATGCGGTCAAGTTCCGTCAGGAACGGGCGACAAAGCAGATGGGAACGCTCGGAAGTGGCAATCACTTCATTGAGTTCTGTCTCGACGAGTCGGGTTCCGTCTGGCTCATGCTGCACTCCGGCTCGCGGAACATCGGCAAGGAACTCGCCGACTTCCACATCGGCCGGGCGCAGGGACTGCCGCACAACCAGGGCCTCGTCGACCGTGACCTCGCGGTCTTCCTCGCGGACACGGAGCCGATGCGCGAGTACCGCAACGACCTGTTCTGGGCGCAGGAGTACGCGAAGCACAACCGCGCGGTCATGATGGCGCTGTTCCAGAACGTCGTCCGCAAGGAGTTCAAGAAGGCCAAGGTCACCTTCGAACCGGTCATCTCCTGTCACCACAACTACGTGGCGGAGGAGCGGTACGACGGGATGGACCTGCTGGTGACCCGCAAGGGTGCGATCCGGGCCGGCTCCGGCGACTACGGGATCATCCCGGGCTCCATGGGCACCGGCTCGTACATCGTGAAGGGGCTCGGCAACGAGAAGTCCTTCAACTCGGCCTCGCACGGCGCCGGCCGCAAGATGAGCCGGAACGCGGCGAAGAAGCGCTTCTCCACGAAGGACCTGGCCGACCAGACGCGGGGCGTCGAGTGCCGCAAGGACTCCGGGGTCGTGGACGAGATCCCGGGCGCCTACAAGCCGATCGAGAAGGTCATCGACCAGCAGCGCGACCTGGTCGAGGTCGTCGCCAAGCTGAAGCAGGTCATCTGCGTGAAGGGCTGAGCCGGGGCCGGGTCTCCCCGGCCCCGGCCCGGCTCACACCGTGCGGTGCACCTTCGAGTTGGACGCCTGGGCCCGGGGGCGGACCACCAGGAGGTCGATGTTGACGTGGCTGGGGCGGGTGACCGCCCAGTTGATCGTGTCGGCCACGTCGTCGGCGGTGAGGGGGGCGTCCACGCCCGCGTAGACCTTGGCGGCCTTGTCCGTGTCGCCGCGGAAGCGGGTGGTGGCGAACTCCTCGGTCTTCACCATGCCCGGGGCGATCTCGATGACGCGGACCGGGGTGCCGACGATCTCCAGGCGCAGGGTCTCGGCCAGGACGTGTTCGCCGTGCTTGGCGGCCACGTAGCCGCCGCCGCCCTCGTAGGTGGAGAGGCCGGCCGTCGAGGAGAGGATGACCACCGTGCCGTCGCCGCTCGCGGTGAGGGCCGGCAGAAGGGCCTGGGTCACGTTGAGCGTGCCGATGACGTTCGTCTCGTACATCTGCCGCCAGTCCTGCGGGTCACCCGTGGCGACCGGATCGGCGCCCAGCGCGCCGCCCGCGTTGTTCACCAGGACCGCCAGGGAGCGGAAGGCGGTGGCGAACTCGTCCACCGCCGCGCGGTCGGTGACGTCCAGCGCGTAGGCCGTCGCCTGGTGCCCGGCCTCGGTGATCTCGGCGGCCAGGGCCTCGATGCGGTCCTTGCGGCGGGCGGTGAGCACGACGCGGTAGCCGGAGGCCGCCAGCTGCCGGGCGGTCGCGGCGCCGATGCCGCTGCTCGCTCCGGTGATGACGGCGATGGGGGTTGCGGCCATGGTCGGGCTCTCCTCGGACGGCTGAACGGTACGGTCGAACGGGGCCAGGATAGGCCGGGCGGGCCGGGGTCAGTGGTCGCGGGGGGCGTACATGATCACGGCCATCCCGGCCAGGCAGACCAGCGCGCCGGTCACGTCCCAGCGGTCCGGCCGGTAGCCGTCGGCGGCCATGCCCCAGGCGATCGAGCCCGCCACGAAGACCCCGCCGTACGCGGCGAGCACCCGCCCGAACTCGCCGTCCGGCTGGAGCGTCGCCACGAAGCCGTACGTGCCCAGCGCGATGATCCCCGCGCCGATCCAGGCCCACCCCCGGTGCTCGCGCACGCCCTGCCAGACGAGCCAGGCTCCGCCGATCTCGAAGAGCGCGGCGAGGACGAACAGGGCGGTGGAGCGGAGCACGGACATGGGAGCAGGGTGCCACGGCCGCGGGCCCGTGCGGTGACCTGGGACTTCGTACACTCTCCGCATGCCGCCGAAGCAGCCCCCCCGCCGCAGCACCCTGCTGGCCGAGATGTCCGTCGTGTCGCGGCGCTACATGGCCGCGTACGCGCTGTTCAACCAGGCCGTCGCCGACCGGCTGGGGCTGCACCCGACCGACCTCCAGTGCCTGAACCTGCTCAGCCTGGAGCCGGCGCCCGTCACCACGGGCCGCGTCGCCGAGCTGACCGGCCTCACCACCGGCTCGGCGACCCGGCTGGTGGACCGGCTCGTGCGGGCCGGTTACGTGACCCGGGCACGGGACACCGCGGACCGGCGGCGGGTGCTCGTGGCGACGGTGCCCGAGCGCATGGCGGAGTTCGGCGCGGTGTGGAAGCGGCTGAACGGCGGCTGGGACGCGCTGTTCGACGCGTACGACGACGACGAGGTCGCCCTGCTCCTCGGCCATATGCGGCGGACGGTCGAGCTGAGCACGGTGCAGATCGCGCGGCTGCGGGAGGGCGACGCCTGAGGCTCCCGGTCTCAGCCCGCCACCGCTCTCAGCCCGCCACCGCTCTCAGCCCGCCACCGGGCCGAAGTCGCGTACCGCTTCCGCGACGATCGCCTCCAGGCGGGCGTGGTGCGCGCCCCGCCAGTAGACCCGCCCGCACTCCACGCACTGCGCGAACACGTCGTACGTACGGCGCGTCCCGTGTTCCAGGTGCCGCCCGACCGTGTCCTTGTCGGCCGCCGTCAGCGGGCCGTTGCAGGCGGTGCACCGGGTCCACGGGGCGAGCGCCGGGGCGAACCGCTCCAGGACGTCCCGCAGCTGCTCGTCCGGCCGGTCGCTGTACACGTACGCCCCGGCCCAGAGTTCGCGGCGGTGCAGCAGCCCCCGGTCCCGGGAGAGCAGGACGCGCCGCTCCTTCGCGGAGAGCGCGGCCAGGGCCGGGTCGCCGATGTCCTCGCTCTCGTACGCGGCGTCGACGCCGAGCAGCCGGAGCCTGCGGGCGAGGGTCCCGAGGTGGACGTCGAGCAGGAAGCGCAGGGGCGCCCCCGGCACCTGCTGCGGGCGGGACACCGGGCGGACCTCGACCAGCTCCCCGGCGGCCGGGATGTGCGAGGCGGGGGCCGGGCGGCCGTCGACGAGGAGTTCACCGGCCTCGGTGAGCGGAATGCCCAGGGACTCGACGACATGGCCGAGCGTGGACGAACCGTCGGTGATCACCGGCGTCCGCCCCTGCCGGCGCCCATGGGCCACGAAGAGCCTGAGTCCGGGGGCGACTTCGAGGTGGATCTCCGGTCCGTTCACCTGGTCAGGATGCCATCGGGGGCCCCGCGACGCCCATGGATTTCAGGGCCGGAAGGCGGCGGCGTGCTCGGCGGCCCAGGCGGCGAAGGTGCGGGCCGGGTGGCCGGTCAGCTTCTCCACCCCGTCGGCCACCTCTGCGGGCGTGCCGTCGGTGGTCGCCCAGTAGGCGAGCAGCCCGTCGGCGACCTCGGCCGGCATGAAGGACGCCATGGACTCCTTCCAGGCGGCCGGGCTCACCTCGTTGACGGCGGCCGGGGTGCCGGTGGCGTCGGCCAGGATGCGGACCTGCTCGGCGGCGCTGAGGGACTCCGGCCCGGTGAGGTGGTGGGCGGCGCCCTGGAGGGCCGGGTCGGTGAGCGCGGCGAGGGCGGCCTCGGCGATGTCGGTCTCGTGGATCGGGCTGCCCTCGCTGCGGGGGTAGGGGAGGTCGACGGGGCGCCCGGAGCGGAAGGCCCCCGCCCAGCCGTACGCGTTGGTGGCGAAGGCGCCGGGACGCAGCAGGGTCGTGGTGAGCGGTGAGGCGAGCAGCGCCTGCTCCACCGCGTGGTGCGCGGCGGCGATCGGGTTGGTTTCCGGGTCGGGGGCCAGGACCGAGCTGGAGGACAGCAGCACGATGTGGCGTACTCCGGCGGCCCGGGCGGCGGTGACGAAGGCGTCGATGTGCGCGGGTTCCGCGTACAGGAAGACGGAGTCGACGCCCTCCAGGGCGGCGGGGAACGTGCCCGGGTCGCCGAGGTCGCAGGTCACGGCGGGGACGCCGGGCGGCGGGGTCAGCTCGGCGGCGTTGCGCGAGGCGGCGCGGACGGCGTGGCCGCCCTGGTGCAGGAGGGTGGTGAGCGCGGTGCCGACACGGCCGCGGCAGCCGGTGACGAGCGTGAGCATGGATCTCCTCGGCATGGTTGAATGCGCCACGCATAGATTGCGCGACGCAGGTAAATATCCAGGAAGCGGTGGCACCCGGTCAAACGGGATATCCGCCCCACCCGTCAAACGGGATCTCCGCCCCAGCCGTCCGCGTGCAGGTCGAGCCGCCAGTCGTTGGTGAGGAGCGGGTGACCGGGCGGGTACTCGATCTCGCACGCGCCGAGCAGCGTGAAGCCCACCTTGCGGCAGACACCGTTCGACGGGCCGTTCTCCACGGACGGGTAGGCGTGCAGATAGCGGTGCTTGCGCGCGGCGCGCGCCGCGTCGGCCACCGCGCGCGTGGCGGCCGAGGCGATGCCCCGGCCCTGGAACTCCGGCAGGACCGTCCAGCCCGTCTCGTACACCTCCTGGTCCCGCCAGGTGCGCTCCCAGAAGCCGATGGCGCCCACGGCCTCCGCCTCACCGGCCAGGGCGACGCGGAACATGCGGCCCCGGCCCGTCCGGTCGGCGCTGAGCGCGACGTAGCGGGCGTGGCGCGCTGTCAGCTGCTCCTCCGTCTCGGGCCCGCCCAGATGGTCCGTCAGCTCCGGTGCGTTGGCCCGGCGGAGCAGGTCCAGGTCGCCGTCGGACCAGGGCTCGATGCGTACGGATGATGCCGCGGCGCGCTGCACAGAGGTCATGCCCGCACTGTAGGGCGCGGCACTGGCAGCGGGGTGTCAGCGGGCGCCCAGCGCCGTGGGGGGTACGCCGAGCGTCGCCGTGAAGTCCCGGACCAGGTGCGCCTGGTCGCTGTAGCCGAGGTCGGCGGCGAGGGCCGCCCAGTCCACGTCCGGGTCCGCCCCGGCGCGTTCCAGCGCCTCGTGGATGCGGTAGCGCAGGATGACCCACTTCGGGCCGACCCCGACGTACCCGGCGAACAGCCGTTGCAGGGAGCGCGCCGACACGCCCTCGGCGCGGGCGAGCCCGTCCACGCGCAGGATCGTGCGGTCGGTGCGCACCAGGTCCACCAGGGCCATCGCGAGATCGGCGCGCGGATCGGGCTCGGGGGCGAGCGCCAGCAGGTACGCGTCGAGCGCGGCGACCCGGTCGTCCTCGGCCGCCGGGTCGAGCACGGCGGCGGGCGGTGCGGTTGGCGCGAACACGTCGGCCGCCGGGAGCCGCCGGCCCGTCCACCGCGAGACGGGCGCCCCAGGCGCGAACGGCCGGAACCCGCCCGGCCGGAACTGCACGCCGCAGACCCGCCCGCGCCCCTCCAGCTTCTGCGTGAACAGCTCCAGGCCGATGCCCGAGACCTCGGCGTACCCCGCCTCCTCGTCGCCGCAGCCCGCGTACCGCTCGAAGACGAGGTTGACGCTGGGGTGCGGGACGAGATGCGAGGCGTACGGCTGCGCGAGGTCCCAGTCGATCAGCCAGTAGTGCTCCAGATACCGCCGCAGTCCGGGCGCGGGCTCGCGGCGCCGGAACTGTACGTGCGCGAACAGCTCGGGCGCGTCGACGATGCCCCGGGTGTCGCGCCGGGGACCTCCGTGACCGGCCATGGCGGGAGATCCTAGGGCCGCTCCTGTTCCTCGGCCAGCCGGGCGGCCTGCTGGGTGTACGGGGACGGCGGGGCGGGGTGCCCGCGCCGCCACCAGGTGCTCACGGCCGTGTAGAGGCCGCTGGCGAGGAGCAGCGCGGGGATGGACAGGGTCAGGAGTGTGTCGCCCATGGCAGCCTCCTTCGGGAGGGCGGTGCCTCCTGCATCGGCAGGGCGGACGGGCCGGCTGAAGATCACTCTTCGGCCATTGAATGGCCGGATACGGCCGGCCTACATCTGTCCGTCGAGCACATGACCGCAGGTGGGGGCGCGGGCCGGCTCAGTCGCCGCTCACCACGTCCCGGACCGCCGTCAGGAAGTCCTCCGTGCGCGGATGCGTGGGATGAACGGGACGCGCGAGGTAGACGGTCGCGGCGGGCGCGTCGGCCACCCGTACGAACCGGACGCCCGGGTGGCCGTGGCTCTCGGCCGTCCCCGCCGCCCCCAGGCCGAAGGCGCCCCCGGCGGCGATGAGGTTCAGCCACTCGTCCACATTGCCGACCTCGACGGTGCGGTCCGGGCGGTGCTCCGGGGGCCACAGGCCGGGCGACGCGGTGCCGGTGTCCGGCCACAGGGCGAGGGGGAGGGCTTGGCGGGCGGTCAGTTCGGCCAGCAGGACCCGGTCCCGGCCGGCGAGCGGGTGGTCGTCGGGCAGGGCGGCGACCCGGTCCTCCGTGTACAGCGCCTCGGTCCGGATGCGGGGGTCGGCGGGGACGGTGCGGAGCACGGCGACGTCGGTGTCCCCGGTGGCCAGGCCCGCCGTGCTGTTGTCCTGGCGGACCACGTCGAGCGGGATGTGCGGGTGCGCCCGGCGCCACGAGCGCAGCAGCGGCACGGTCTGCCGCCCGAGGACCGCGCAGGTGTAGCCGATGCGCAGGGGGCGGGGGACGGTACGGGTGTCGGCGAGGGCCGCGTCGAGATGGGCGAGGATCGCCCGCCCGTGCCCGAGCAGGGTCTGCCCGGCCGGGGTGAGCGTCAGATGCCGGGGCGAACGGTCGACCAGCCGGACGCCGACCCGGGACTCCAGCTGGGCCAGCGTGCGCGAGAGGGCGGGCTGCGTCATGTGCAGCCGGACCGCGGCGGCGGTGATGGTGCCCGCCTCGGCCACCGCGTCCAGCGCCCGGAGGTGGCGCAGCTCCACATCATCCATGCCTGAGGAGCATAGTCCCTGCGCAGACGGCATTTCCGGCGCGCTCGCGGGGTCCGTAGCGTCGAAGGTGCCGGGGCTCTCCCGGCCTCCCTGGACACACGATGGACGGACGGTGCGACATGCGGATTCTCCTGGTCGGCGCGGCGGGCACGCTGGGCGGCGCGGTACGGAAGGCGCTGACGGCGCGCGGTCACACGGTGATCGGGGTCGGCCGCTCGGGCGGTGACCTGGTGGCCGATGTGACCCGGCCCGACGAGGTCGCCCGGCTCTACGCGGAGGCCGGCCCGCTGGACGCGGTCGCGGTCACCGCCGGTGACGCGGTGTTCCGCCCGCTCGCCGAGCTGACCCCCGACGACTTCGCGGCCACGCTCCGCGACAAGGCCCTGAGCCAGTTCGACCTGGTCCGCCAGGGCGCGGCCCACCTGCCCCCGCACGGCTCGTTCACCCTGGTCAGCGGCATCCTGACCGAGGAGCCCGTCGTGGCCGGCGCAGCCGCCTCCGCGGCGAACGGGGCGGTGGAGGCGTTCGTCCGGGCCGCCGCGATCGAACTCCCGCCCCAGCGCGTCAACGCGGTCAGCCCCACGGTGGCCGAGGAGTCCCTGCCCGCCTACGGCCCCTTCTTCGCCGGCGTCGAAGCGGTCCCGGCGGCCCGCGTGGCCACGGCGTACGTCCGCTCGGTCGAGGGTGCGCAGACGGGGCGGGTGTACCGGGTCCGGTAGGGGTCCCGATGCGCTGTCAGCAGCCGGACGCGGGCGCGGCGCTCAGGGCCTGCGTGCCCCAGGCCAGGGTGCGCAGGGAGTCCTTGGGGCTGCCGCCGCCCGACGCGGCGGCGCCGCTCGCCTTGACGCGGACGGTGACGCCGGAGGGGCCGAGGGACACCAGTTCGCCGCAGACCGTCCCTTCGCGCGTGTGGACGGTGACCGTCGCGGCGCCCTTCTCGCTCGCGGGCGCCACCCAGGTCGCCAGCACCCCGGCCGCCGTGGCCACCACCCCGGCAACGGCGAGCCAGCGGGCACGGTTGACGTACAGGGCGGTGCGCGCGAGCTCCCTCTTCTCCCACTGGATGAGCTGGATCTCGTCCACGTGCTCCAACGCGTCCTTCGGCCGCCCGTGCGCGGCCGAGGCCGCGGTGAAGGCCGACGACAGCAGGGCCAGCAGGCCGGCCGCGATGGCGCCCACGACGCTCCACCGGTAGACGGGCGTCAGCTCGGCGACGTTCTCGCGCCCCTTCAGCACCAGGACGGCCGCCAGGAGCGCGGTCGCGGTGGCGAGGAAGTTGCGCCAGCCCTCGGCCTGGTGGCGGGCGATGGCGAGCTGGGACTGGAGCATGTCGTACAGGCGTTGGCGGGCCTGGAGGCGGATCGCCCGTGCGGACAGGCGGGGCAGTCCGGCCATCAGGCGCCCTGCCCTGTGACCGGCCCCGGGACGACCTTCCACCACGCGCCGCAGCCCTCGCGTTCCAGGGGGTCGTCGGGGTGGGTGAACGGGCATTCGCAGTGCATGGTGCGTGACTCGGCGGCCGGTGCCGTGGAACCGCCGTCCCGCCTCCGGAGCCAGCGCTTGGGCACGGCACCGGGAGTGAGCTGGGGCAGCGCGAACACGTTCGTGCCGTGGCAGACCGGACAGGTGCCGGTGAACTCGGTGGCCCCCACCTCGCTCATGCGCTCCCGCAGATCGGCGGGCGGCGGGACCTGCTGCTCGTGGTACGGGGCGTTCCGATGGGTGGTCACGCGGGCTCCTTCTCCGTGCCGGCGACAAGGGGTGCCTCTTCGGTGGGGACGCGGAGGCCGAACCACGGCGCGTAGTGCGCCAGGCGCCGGCGGACCTCGGTGACCTCCAGCTCGGTCTCCTCGGCGGCCAGCTGGATGTGCTCGTGCGTCACGTCACCGGCGAGGGCCGGTTCGCTGCCGGTGAGATGCCGGGTGAGGAGGACGACGTCCAGGCAGTCGGGGGCGTGGTCGTCGTCCGGGGCGGGGTTGTCGGGTGCGATGCGGTCCGCGAACAGCCCGAGTTCCGGGTAGGAGGCGAGGGCCTGGTGGGTTGCGTTGAGGCCGAGGTTCAGGCGTACGGCGGTGATGGTGAGAGTGAGGGGGGTGACGTTTCCTTGCACCAGGGGATGGAACTGGAACAGCTCCTCCAGTCTGGCCCGGAGGGACGGGTCCAGCTCCTGACCGGGTGCCGAGCCGTCCGATGGTGCGTGGGCGGCTGGGACCGCCGGGGCACCGACGAGTTCGTAGGGCCGGAGCTCGGCGACCGCTGTCGCCAGATCGACGTCGCGGTCGCGGGCGTAGCTGACGATCTCCCGGCGGGTGAGTTTGCTCCTCCAGCCGTTGCCCATGGATGTGTACAGGGCCGTGGCCACAGCGAGGTTCGGTCGCAGGGCCCGGGCCTCCTCGGGCACGGAAGGGACTGTGATGCCGTAGGGCCTAGCCGCCTGGCGCATGGCCACGGCGATGTCACCGACTGTGGCCGTGTGGCACGTGGCAAGAAACACCAGGAACTCGAAGCCGATGGAGCTCGCCGCGAGTCCGGGGGAGCTCGGGAAGGTCCAGCCTCCCCCACCCGAGAAGCGCGGTGGGTCGCTGACGCTCAGGAACTCCTGGCGTTCTCCAGGTGAGGATCGCCACCATGCGCGGACTGTTTCTGCGGCCTCGGCGCAGACCAATCCTGACGTGGAAAGCGTCTCGACCGCCTCGATCTCCTCTTCCCAGGAGTCGGGTTCCGGTGCGCTCCGCACAGCCTGCAGCACCGCCCGCGCGCTCAACGGTCCGTCGGTCGCCTCGTTCTCGGCTTCGAGAACGGACCACCAGGAAGGAGCCTTGATCGAGGCGAGAGGGGTGCCCGAGGGATCCTCCATCGGCAGCCGTAGCCGGTTGGTGACCTCCCGGACAATCCCGGCCGTGTACCCCACCGTCGGGTCGCCCCGCCGCGCAGACAGTCCGACGAGCCACAGCAGATCGAAGAACGGGGTCCACAGCAGCCGCTCCGCCAGCGAGCGGCGTTCCACGCCCAGGGCCGCTCGGTCGCCGTCCGCCAGACGGGCGTCGCCCACCTCCTCGCGCACTTCGAAGCCGAACCGCTCGTACCTTCGGGCGACGGCCGCGACGGTAGCCGCTTCGATGCCCAGCACGTCGTCGATGCAGGCGGCGAGGACGGGGGTGACGACTGCCGGCAGCCCGTTCAGGAAGAGATCCGGGTCGGTGTCGAGGATGGCGAGTTCCTGCTGGTCCGGGATGTGCCGTGCGAGCTCACCGAGTTCCGGAGGCTCCGGGATTCCGGGATCCAGTACGCACAGCCTGCGGACCAGGTCCGCGATTTCCTGGAGTGTCTTGCCGGCCCGGCCGGCAGCCACCAGAAGGGGGAGATGGGCCGGCGGTTCAAGATGCTCCCAGCCTGAACGAGGACTGCCCTGCGCGGTGTACGCGGCGTGGACGTCAGCCATCAGTGGGCTGATGTGGAGGTCGGCCAGGTGCCGGATGTCGGCCAGCTCGGGGATGGGGACTCCGGCAACGGCGTAGCGCCGGAGAGCGCGCACCACGGTCCTCAGGTCGTGGCCGCTGTCCGCCGCCGCATAGAGAGCGGTGTGCAAGGAACTCAGGGAGCTGCTCGGCTTGTCACGGAACAGCACCGTGTCCAGGGCTGCGAAGGCAGGGAACCCGGCCGGGTGTCCGATCTTGGAGCGAGCAGCCGACGGCCGGAGCGCCTGTCTGGCGACATCGACCAGTTGGGACCGCCACCAGCGGAAGAAGAGGGAGGGCGAGCCGGCCGGTTCGGACGGGCCCCGGCTCGTCCTGTCCGCGGGGAGGGAGCCGAGCACGGCAAGGGGTGGGCACTCGCCTGGCGTGGTCACGTCGTCGCCGTGCCACTGGCTGACAGTGACGCGGACATTGCTGGACAGCAGGTGCTGCACTACCACCTCGCCGGTGCGGGCGTCGTCCTCGGTGAGCTGCCACAGCCAGCGGAGGGGCAGCGGGTCCCAGTGCTTCAAGGTGTCAACGACCTCAGCCAGGTCCTGCCGGACCAGGTCGGCCGCGAAGCCCTGAAGCCGGTTGCGGTTGACGCTGAGGTCCGGGGCGTGTCGGCGACGCAGGTTGACGACGTAGCCATGCGGTCTCTCGTCGTCCCCCACAAAGATCCCGTCCACCAGCCGGGCGCCCATGCCCCGGACCCACCACGGGCCCTCTGACGACTTAGGAGGTACCACGGGAGTGATCGACTTCAGTACGCCCGGTTCCCAGCTGTCCGAGTCGTGCGGAGTGATGAGGTTGTCCTCCACGGACAGCCGCACCGGCGTGTGCCAGACCTGCTCCCGCATGATCCTGACGACCGAGGGCGGCGACTCGGCGAACTCGGGCCGCAGGTAGAGGCGGACGCGGGTGCCGGGCCTCTCCATGGACCAGTCCGGGGAGGACCGCATCAGCCCGGAGTCCGAGGTCACGTGCACGTGGTGGCCCGTTTCGCCGCTGCCGAATCCGCTCCCGTTGGCCGGAAGGGTGGTCACCTCGATCGTCTCCGCCAGCATGAAGTAGCTGAAGACGCCGATCCCGAACCGGCTGTTCAGCTCCGGCCGTACCCCCTGGCGGCGCCAGCGCCGCAGCTCGCGTACGTGCTGCGGCGACTGCTCGAAGCGGCGGCCGGCCCGCGAGAAGAGCTTGTCGAGCTCGTCCTCGGTCATGCCGATGCCGTTGTCCGTGCAGTCCAGGTAGACCCGCCCGTCCTCGCTACGGCCGAGGACGAAGGTGATCTCGTACGTGGACAGCTCCCTGACGGGAGTGCCGGCGCGCAGGCCGCTCTCCTGCGGGACGGCGACGGCGTAGCTCTGGCGGGCATGACGGCGCCGGCAGGCGTCCAGCGCGTTCTGGTACAGCTCGCGGAGGGCGAGCATGTGGTCGCCGTACAGCTGCGTGCCCATGATGAGCGGCTTGACGCCGTCCTCGGAGAGCTGGAAGCGGGGCGGCGGGGACTTGTAGCTCTCGTCCCGGGGCTCCATGCCGCTGGTGCCGACGTCGCGGGGGAGCCTGGCGTAGAGCGGATGTCTGCGGTGGGCGTCGCGGAGTTCCTGCGCGGCGGCGGCTGCCGTCTGCGCCTGGCGGTCCAGCGCCACGTGCAGCGCAGGTCCCGGGCACTCGAACAGCAGGCCCCAGTCGTGGTCGCGGGAGGGGGCGAAGCCGCCGTCGTCCAGGCCGGCGAGGAGTGTCGCCGGGTCGGTCACGTCGTCGCCGAGGTGGTCCACGACGATCCCGTCCAGCATCCGGGGGTCGATGGCGAGCAGCTCCGCCACGTGCAGCAGACCGGCCAGCTGGGCGGGGCGCCAGGTCGTCGTGTCGGCGAGCATGAGGCGTTCGGTCAGCTCGTCCTCCCACTTTTTCCCGTCCGGGGCCTTCGTCCCCGGGCGGGTGTACATCTGGGAGACCACCTGGAGGAGCGCGTCACGCAGGCGGTTGCGCCGGGTGGTGTTCGGCGTGATCTCGAGGAACGCGGCGTACTCGGCGACGTCCGTCACGAGCCTGAGGACGTCCGCCATGCTCTTCAGGGCGCCGATCCCCTTGTCCCCGTCCTGCGACTGGCACCAGAGCTGGTCCCAGTCGGCCGGGAGCCGGTGCCTCAGCCACTGTTCGGCGGCGACCGCCGCTTCGGTCGCGCCGGTGTCCCGCAGCCGCCGGCGCTTGGCGTCGATCTGCTGGTAGGCCCGCCGGACGTCCTCCATGTCGTGTCCGAGGTGGTCCCGGTACGTGTCGCCGGCGCCGGGCCGGGCCTCCTCGCCCTGGCCGGGCCCGGCCGGCGGGTACAGCTCCGCCAGGGCCCGGCGGCTGCACGCCACGGCCGCCTCGCGGGCGAACGGGGCGGCCAGCAGGACGACCACCTCGAGGGGGCTCAGCCGCCCGTCCGGGCCGTCCGGGACGAGCCGGTCGAGCTGGACGAGCACGCGCTCGGGGAACTGGAGGTCCTCCCAGAGGTCCGGGCCCGCCTTGCGCACCCGGTCGGCGTCGTACTTGATCCGCAGAACCCGGTCGATCAGGAGGCTGATGCGGTCCTTGAGCCGGCCGGTCACCACCTCGTCGCCGGCCACCCGGGTCCACAGCGGCGAGTCGTGCATGGCAGCGGTCCAGCCGCCGGAGCCACGTCCGGACGCGCAGATCTCCCGTCGGGAGGGCTCGGCCGGAGGATCACCGAGGGGACTGCCCAGCCACGTCACGTCCACCGGGTGCCGGCTCCCGTTGTCCCGGGCGATCTCCTCGGTCCGGTGCTTCACATGGGTGAGCACCTCGGAGACCGTGCGCCACGGGGTGTCCGGCGACAGCACCTCGGCCAGTGCCCGGCCCATGAAGCTGCCCTCCTCGGTGCCCATGGCCCGCTCGCCCGCCACGCACGCCTGCACCAGCACGACGTTGCGGCGCTCGTGCGACGCCTCCGGCGGGGGCGGTGTCCCGATGTCCGGATCGGCCTCGTCCCGGCAGGCGTCGAGGCAGAGCATCACGGTGGCCGCTGAACGCAACCTGCCCAGCAGCTCGTTGGGTGCCACCTTGATCAGGCTGCGCAGCAGCTCCGGATCGGCGTTGGCGGGCACCAGGTAATCCGCGTCGGCCCGGCGCACCCCGTGGCCGGTGAAGTAGACGAGGGCGAAGTCGTCGTCCCGGCACTCGGCGAGGAAGGCGTTGAGAGCCAGCATGATGCCGTCGCCGGTCGCCGCTGCCTCCGTGTCCAGCACGGTGATCGCCGAAGCCGGGTAATCGGACCGGATCAAGGCGTCCCGGATCAGGGTCAGGTCCTGATGGACGAATTCCAGGTCCGGCTGAGGGGCCGCGATCAGCAAAGCCCGTGATACGCCCATGACGGAGCGGTCTCCTCCCCCTGCGCCACGGAGCACCGGCCCCCTGGCGCCGCACTGTCGTCAGCGCAACAGTACGGCCCGAACCCCCTCCGTCAGGGCCACACCAGGCAGTACGCCTGATGCCCCGCGTCGTGCAGGCGGTGGCTGAAGTCCTGCCACTCGTGGAGCAGCTGGTAGACGTTGAACGCGTCGCGCGGGCCGCCCCGGTCCGGGACCGTGGACCAGATGAAGGCGGCGGCGCCGACCGACTCCTCGCCGACGCCGCGCAGCGGGTCGACCACCGTCATGGGGAGCTTGACCACCGCGTAGTCGGGGTGCAGGACGACCAGTTCCAGCGGGGGGACCTTGTGCAGAGGTACGCCCTGGATGCCGGTGAGGACCATCGCGGCCACCGTCTCCGGCTTGATCTTGGTGAACATGCCGCCCATGCCGAGCTCGTCGCCGCCGAGCTCCTCGGGGCGCATGGAGATGGGCACGCGTGCCGCGGTGGCTCCGTCGGGAGCACCGAAATACTTGTAGGTCACCCCCACCCGGCCACTACTCCCGCTCCCGGCCCCGCCGCCTGTCCGCGCCTCACCGGCCTGTATGCCCTGCGTGTGCTCGGCCTCGCGCCGCCGGTGCCGGCCACGCCGGGCAGGCTCGGGCCCCGGGCCGTCCGTCCCTTCGCCCACTCCGCCACCGCGATGCATATCTCATCCACCCGACTACTCACTAGGAGGCACAGCCCCCGCCGCGCAACCCGATCATCGTGTCAGTGACCTCCCCCACGGGCGTGCGGTGAAACACCTGTCCGCAAAGACCGTCCGTGGCTCTGACACCATGGCATGTGTGAGCTTTCCCTATGACGCCCCAGTTTCGCAGACGCTTTTCGACCGCGCGTCCCTCGTGACGCCCGGCGGCGTGAACTCTCCTGTCCGAGCCTTCCGGGCCGTGGGCGGTACGCCCCGGTTCATGGTCTCCGGTACCGGTCCGTACCTGACCGACGCCGACGGGCGGGAGTACGTCGACCTCGTGTGCTCGTGGGGGCCGATGATCCTCGGCCACTCCCACCCCGAGGTGATCGCCGCAGTCCAGGAGGCCGTCGCCCGCGGCACCTCGTTCGGTACGCCCGGCGAGGGCGAGGTCGCGCTCGCCGAGGAGATCGTCGCGCGCGTCGAGCCGGTCGAGCAGGTGCGGCTGGTGTCGTCGGGGACCGAGGCGACGATGTCCGCGATCCGCCTCGCCCGCGGGTTCACCGGCCGGGCCAAGGTCGTGAAGTTCGCCGGCTGCTACCACGGCCACGTGGACGCCCTGCTCGCGTCGGCCGGGTCCGGCGTCGCGACCTTCGGGCTGCCGGACACCCCCGGGGTCACCGGCGCGCAGGCGGGCGACACGATCGTGCTGCCGTACAACGACCTGGAGGCCGTGCGCGCCGCGTTCGCCGCGCGGCCGGGCGAGATCGCGTGCGTGATCACCGAGGCGTCGCCGGGCAACATGGGCGTCGTCCCGCCGCTGGACGGGTTCAACGCGGGGCTCAAGGAGCTGTGCGCCGCCAACGGGGCGCTGTACATCTCCGACGAGGTGATGACCGGCTTCCGTACGTCGAAGGCCGGCTGGTACGGCGTCGACGGGGTGCGGCCGGACCTGATGACCTTCGGCAAGGTCATGGGCGGCGGCTTCCCGGCCGCGGCGTTCGGCGGGCGCGCCGACGTGATGGCGCACCTGGCCCCGGCCGGCCCGGTCTACCAGGCGGGCACGCTGTCCGGGAACCCGGTCGCCACCGCCGCCGGGCTCGCGCAGCTGCGGCTGCTGGACGACGCCGCGTACGCGAAGGTGAACGCGGTCTCCGCCGAGATCCGGGGTCTGGTGAGCGCCGCCCTGGACAAGGAGGGCGTCGCGCACACCGTCCAGGCGGCGAGCAACATGTTCTCCGTGTTCTTCACGGACGGGCCCGTCCGTGACTACGAGGACGCCAAGCGGCAGGAAGCCTTCCGCTTCACCCCGTTCTTCCACTCGATGCTGGCGCAGGGCGTCTACCTCCCGCCGTCCGCGTTCGAGTCGTGGTTCGTGTCCACCGCCCACGACACGCAGGCCGTCGAGCGCATCGCCGCCGCCCTGCCCGCCGCCGCCCGCGCCGCCTCGGAGGCCACCGCATGAGCGAGAAGAATCCCGACGACATCACCGTGGTCCACCTGATGCGCCACGGCGAGGTGCACAACCCGGAGGGCGTGCTGTACGGGCGCCGGCCCGGGTACCACCTCTCCGAGCTGGGCCGGCAGATGGCCGACCGGGTCGCCGAGCACCTGGAGAAGCGCGACATCACGTACGCCGTCGCCTCCCCGCTGGAGCGCGCCCAGGAGACCGCGACCCCGATCGCCAAGGCGCACGGCCTGGACCTCGCCACGGACGGCCGGCTCATCGAGGCCGCCAACGTCTTCGAGGGCAAGACCTTCGGCGTGGGCGACGGCGCGCTGCGCAAGCCGGACAACTGGAAGCACCTGACGAACCCGTTCCGCCCGTCCTGGGGCGAGCCGTACATCGAGCAGGTCGTCCGCATGATGGGCGCGCTCGACGCGGCCCGGGACGCGGCCCGGGGGCACGAGGCGGTCTGCGTCAGCCACCAGCTGCCGATCTGGATCGTCCGCAGCTTCGTGGAGCGGCGGCGGCTCTGGCACGACCCGCGCAAGCGGCAGTGCACGCTCGCCTCGCTGACCAGCTTCACGTACCGGGGCGACAAGATCGTCTCCGTCGGCTACTCGGAGCCGGCCCGCGACCTGGTCCCCGCGCACCTGCGGGCCGGTGCCAAGCCGGTGAAGGGCGCCTCGAAGGGATTCGGGGCGTAGGGGCCCCACGGGCCGAGAGGTCAGCACTTGTGTTCGGTCAACGCCAGGGGCTGGTTTCGTAAAGAATTTTGTGCTATCCGGGGGAACCTCCGTGTGGCTCCTCCCATCTAAGCGATTGCCAGTTTGTATGGACTTAAGGCAAAACGACCGCAGATGGGAAGCCGCATGCGTGAGATCAGCCGAAGGGGATTGCTCGGAGCCGGTCTCGGTGCCGCGGCCGCCGCCGGAATGGCGGGGTGCGGCACCACCGGCTCCTCCGGCCCCGGCGCCGGCGACGGAAGCCCGAGTCCGGACAAGGGCGCGACCGGAGAGAAGGCGGCCGGCGGAACCTCGAAGGGCACCGGAAACAAGAAGGACGTCCGCGCCATCGGCGACGGTTCCACCGCCTATACCGGGAAGCAGCCGAAGCAGCCGCACGCCCCCGTCCCCCTGGAACCCGGGCAGAAGCCGCCGCAGTTCGTGATCTTTTCCTGGGACGGGGCCGGCGAGGTCGGCAACGGGCTCTTCCCGCGCTTTCTGGAACTCGCCCGGGAACACGACGCGTCGATGACCTTCTTCCTCTCCGGCCTCTATCTCCTGCCGGAATCGAAGAAAACGCTCTACCGCCCGCCGAACAACCCCGTCGGCGCCTCCGACATCGGCTATCTCACCGACGGCCACCTCAAGGAGACGCTGAAGAACGTCCGGCAGGCATGGCTCGACGGCCACGAGATCGGCACCCACTTCAACGGGCATTTCTGCGCCGGATCCGGATCGGTCGCCAACTGGACCCCCGCCCAGTGGCAGAGCGAAATCGACCAGGCGATCTCCTTCGTCACCCAATGGCGCACCAACACCGGCTGGGACGGCGAGGAATCGCTCCCCTTCGATTACCGCAAGGAACTCGTCGGCGGCCGCACCCCCTGCCTCCTCGGCCAGGACAATCTGCTGCCCACCGCCAAGAAGCTCGGCTGGCGCTACGACGCCAGCTCGCCCGGCGGCACCCAGGTCTGGCCCGTCAAACGCCAGGGCGTCTGGGACCTGCCGCTCCAGGGCATCCCGTTCCCCGGGCACACCTTCGAAGTCCTCTCCATGGACTACAACATCCTCGCCAACCAGTCGCAGAACTCGACGAGGGGAATGCCCTCCCGCTATCCCGGCTGGCGGGAACAGGCCACGCAGTCCTACCTCAGCGGATTCAAACGCGCCTACGAGACGAACCGTGCGCCCTTCTACATCGGAAACCACTTCGAGGAGTGGAACGGCGGCATCTATATGGACGCCGTCGAAGAGACGCTCAAGCACATCGCCGGAAAACCGGATGTGCGCCTCGTCTCCTTCCGGCAGTTCGTCGACTGGCTCGACGTCCAGGACCCGGCGGTCCTCGCCAAGCTCCGTACACTCCAGGTGGGCGAAGCACCCGCGGGCGGCTGGAACACCTTCTTTAAACGAGCCTGACAACGGGCTTTACGGGCACCGAGGGGGGTGCCCAAGATCCCCGGAACGGCCATGCGAAACTTTTCACATGAGCCATGGCCGCGCACCCCGACGCCGCTTCACGCTGCTCGCCGCTCCCCTGGCGGCCGCCGCGCTCGCACTGACGCTGACCGCGTGCGACTCCGGCGGCAAGACCAGCGGCGGCGGCGACACCAACTTCGTCACGGGCAACGGCGGAATCGCCACCGCGCCCAAGGACGAGCGCGCCGACGCACCGGAGCTCGCCGGCGAGACCGTGGACGGCAAGCAGCTCGACCTCGCCGACTACAAGGGCAAGGTCATCGTCCTGAACGCCTGGGGCTCGTGGTGCGCCCCCTGCCGGCTCGAAGCGAAGTACTTCAAGCAGGTCGCCGAGGACACGAAGGACAAGGGCGTGCAGTTCGTGGGCATCAACACCCGCGACAACTCCAAGAGCAACGCCGTGCAGTTCGAAGAGAGCCACGAAACGCCCTACCCCAGCTTCTACGACCGGACGGGGAAGCTCCTGCTGCGCTTCCCCAAGGGCACCTTCCGGCTCCAGTCCATCCCGTCGACCGTCGTCATCGACCGGGACGGCAAGCTCGCCGCCCGCTTCGTGGGCCCGATGGACGACACCGATCTGCACAAGATGCTCGACCCGCTGATCGCGGAGAAGTGATCAGGTGAGCACCCTCGCCGCCGCCATGCAGAACGACACCGTTCAGAACGGCGCCCTGCTGGTCGCCCTGCCCCTCGCCCTGCTCGGCGGGCTCGTCTCCTTCTTCTCGCCCTGCGTCCTGCCGCTCGTCCCCGGCTACCTCAGCTACGTCACCGGGGTCAGCGGCGCCGACCTCGCCGAGGCCCGGCGCGGCCGGATGGTCGCGGGCGCCTCGCTCTTCGTCGCCGGCTTCACCGCCGTGTTCGTCTCCGGCGGCGCCCTCTTCGGCTTCTTCGGCGACACCCTCCAGGCCAACAGCGGGCCCCTCACCAAGGTGCTCGGCGTGCTGATGATCCTCATGGGCGTCTTCTTCATGGGCCTCATGCCGTGGATGACGCAGCGCGAGTTCCGCATCCACAAGAAGCCGGTGACCGGCCTGGTCGGCGCCCCGCTGCTCGGCGCCCTCTTCGGCATCGGCTGGACCCCGTGCCTCGGGCCCACGCTCAGCTCGGTGTCCATCCTCGCCATGGACCAGGGCACCGCCGGACGCGGCGCCATACTGACCGTGGCCTACTGCCTGGGCCTGGGCATCCCCTTCGTGCTCGCCGCCGTCGCCTTCCGCAAGGCGCTCGGCGCGTTCGGCTGGGTCAAGCGGCATTACGCCTGGGTCATGCGCACCGGCGGCGTAATGATGATCGTGACCGGGCTGCTCCTGCTCACAGGCGCGTGGGGCAGCATGATGCAGGAACTACAGGGCTGGTCGGACGGCTTCCAGGTGGGGATCTGAGTACCAATGAGCAACACCACCTCCAACCGCTCCCAGGAGCGGGACCAGGAGAACGCAGCTGAGCTCGGCGCCGCCGGCTCCCAGCTCTCCACCGCCCCCCGCGAGGAGTCCCTGGCGAACCTCCCCGCCATGGGCGTCATCGGCTGGATCCGCTGGTTCTGGCGCCAGCTCACCTCCATGCGGGTCGCGCTGATCCTGCTCTTCCTGCTCTCCCTCGGCGCCATCCCCGGCTCGCTGATCCCGCAGAACAGCGTGGACGAGCTGAAGGTGCAGACGTTCAAGAACGCGCACACCGTCGTCACGCCGATCTACGAGAAGCTCCAGTTCTTCGACGTCTACAGCTCGGTGTGGTTCTCCGCGATCTACATCCTGCTGTTCGTCTCGCTCATCGGCTGCATCGTCCCGCGCACCGCCACCTTCGTCGGCCAGCTCCGCAGCCGCCCGCCGGGCGCCCCCAAGCGCCTCACCCGGCTGCCCGCGTACACCACCTGGCGCACCGAGGCCGAGCCCGAGAAGGTCCACGAGGCCGCGCTCGCGATCGTCCGCAAGCGCCGCTACCGGGCCCACCTCGCCGGTGACGCCGTCGCCGCCGAGAAGGGCTACCTGCGCGAGGCCGGCAACCTGATCTTCCACATCGCGCTCATCGTGATGCTCGTCGCCTTCGCCTGGGGCCAGCTCTTCAAGTACGAGGGCGCCAAGCTGGTCGTCGAGGGCGACGGGTTCTCCAACACGATCACCCAGTACGACAACTTCAAGTCCGGCTCGCTCTACGACGACGACGCGCTGACCCCGTTCAGCTTCACCCTGGACGACTTCATCGGCACGTACGAGCGCAAGGGGCCGCAGATCGGCACCCCGCGCACGTACGAGGCGCGCGTGACCTTCTCCGACGGCGCGTACGGCAAGCCGCAGAAGAGGGTCATCAAGGTCAACGAACCCCTCGTCGTGGACGGCACGAAGGTCTACCTCAACGCCCACGGCTACGCCCCCGTCATCTCCGTCAAGGACGGCCGGGGCAAGGAGGTCTTCAAGTCCGCCGTCCCGCTGCTGCCCCTCGACAACAACGTCACGTCGAGCGGCGCCATCAAGGTGCTCGACGGCTACCGCGACAAGAACGGCAAGACCGAGCAGCTGGGCTTCCAGGCGTTCTTCGTGCCGACCTTCGCCGGCAAGGGCAAGGGCACCATGTGGTCCCAGTTCCCGGCCGCCGACTTCCCCGTCCTCGCGCTCAACGGCTACCACGGCTCCATCGGCGTCGACTCCGGCATCGCGCAGAACGTGTACCAGCTGGACACGAGCAAGATGAAGGAGTTCAAGGACGCCGACGGCAAGCAGCTCAAGCAGCGCCTCCTCGTCGGCGAGACGATGAAGCTGCCCGACGGGGCCGGCTCCATCACCTTCGAGGGCCTCCAGGAGTGGGCGAGCTTCCAGATCTCCGAACAGCCCGCCAGCGGCTGGGCGCTCACCGGCGCCGTGGCCGCCATCGCCGGTCTCGCCGGCTCCCTGTTCATCCAGCGCCGACGCGTCTGGATCCGGGCCGTGCGCGGCGCCGACGGCGTCACCGTGGTCGAGATGGCCGGGCTCGGCCGCAGCGAGTCCGCGAAGCTTCCCGAGGAGCTGGCCGACCTCGCGGTCACGCTCAACGCCGAGGCGCCCACCGCGCCCGGCACCGACAGCGACGTCGCCGAGGCGTCCTCCGTAGAACCCGCCGAAGGGGCTGAGAAGTGAATCTCGCCGCCGCAACCAACGAGAACCTGGCGCACACCAGCAATGTGCTGATCTATTCCTCGATGGCCGTCTACACCCTGGCCTTCCTCGCGTACATCGCGGAATGGGTGTTCGGCAGCCGCAGCAAGGTCGGCCGCACCGCCGCCGCGCTCACCGAGGAGGCCGCCGCCGCGCCCGGCACGGTGAAGGTCCAGGTCGCCGCCCAGGGCGGCGGCACCGCCGTCCTGGAGAAGCCCAAGGTCATCACCCGGTCCGCCACCGGCTCGCGCGACGTACCGGACGGGCCCGGCGCCGCCGGCGGCACGTTCAAGGGCGACCTCTACGGGCGCATGGCGGTCTCGCTGACCGTCCTCGCGCTCCTGGTCGAGGCCGGCGGCGTCGTCGCCCGCGCGCTGTCCGTGCAGCGCGCGCCCTGGGGCAACATGTACGAGTTCTCCATCACCTTCTCCACGGTGGCGGTCGCCGCGTACCTGATCCTGCTCGCGCTGAAGAAGAACGTCCGCTGGATGGGCCTGATCCTGGTCACCGCGGTCCTGCTCGACCTCGGCGTCGCCACCACCTGGCTCTACACCGACAGCGACCAGCTGGTGCCCGCGCTGCACTCGTACTGGCTGTGGATCCACGTCTCCACCGCCATCATCTGCGGCGCGGTCTTCTTCATCGGCGGCATCGGCACGCTGATCTACCTCTTCCGCGACAGCTACGAGAACAAGCTCGCGAACGGCGAGGAGCCGGGCTCCTTCGCCCACTCCGTGCTCTCCCGGATGCCGTCCGCGTCGAGCCTCGACAAGTTCTCGTACCGGATCAACGCCGCCGTCTTCCCGCTCTGGACGTTCACGATCATCGCGGGCGCGATCTGGGCGGGCGACGCCTGGGGCCGCTACTGGGGCTGGGACCCCAAGGAGGTCTGGTCCTTCATCACCTGGGTCGCGTACGCCGCCTACCTGCACGCCCGCGCCACCGCCGGCTGGAAGGGCCGCAAGGCCGCCTACCTGGCCCTGATCGCCTTCGGCTGCTGGATCTTCAACTACTACGGCGTCAACATCTTCGTCACCGGCAAGCACTCGTACGCCGGCGTCTGACGCGCATCACGACGACAGCTGCCCGCCTCCGGTCCGCCGGGGCGGGCAGCGGTCTTTCACCGGGGGAGGGGCGGCGCATGACCATGCACGACGACCAGGTGGACGTGACCACAGGGACCGTCGCGGCCCTGATCCGCGACCAGTTCCCGCAGTGGGCCGACGAGGCCGTCCGCCCCCTGGCCTCCACCGGCACGATGAACACCATCTTCCGCATCGGCGACGGCCTCTCCGCCCGCTTCCCGCTGCGCCGGGCCGGCCCCGCCGAGGCGCTGGCCGCCCTGGAACAGGAGGCCCGGGCAGCCACGGAGCTGGCGCGCGTCTCCCGCTTCCCCGTCCCGGAACCGGTCGCCCTGGGCGCGCCCGGGGCCGGTTACCCCATGCCCTGGGCCGTCCAGACCTGGCTGCCCGGGACCAACGCCTTCGACGCCGACCCGGCCGCGTCCGACGCCTTCGCCCAGGACCTCGCGGACTTTGTCACCGGCCTCCGGCGCGCCGGCACGCGGGGGCGGACCTTCGGCGGCGGGGGGCGCGGCGGGGTGATCGCCGACCACGACGGCTGGATGGCCACGTGCTTCGAGGAGAGCGAGGGCCTGCTCGACGTGGCCCCGCTGCGCGCCCTGTGGGCCGGCTTCCGGGAGCTGCCGCGGACGGGCCTCGACGTGATGTGCCACGGCGACCTGATCCCGGGCAACGTCCTGGTCCTGGGCGACCGGCTCGGCGGCGTGCTCGACACCGGGGGCTTCGGCCCGGCCGACCCGGCGCTGGACCTGGTGGGCGCCTGGCACCTGCTGGGCCCGGGCCCGCGCGAGGTGTTCCGTCGGGCCCTGGGCTGCGACGACCTCGAATGGGAGCGCGGCCGGGCGTGGGCGTTCGAGCAGGCGATGGGCCTGGTCTGGTACTACGCGAAGAGCAATCCACCGATGAGCGCGCTGGGCCGCCGCACGCTGGCCCGGCTTCTGGACCCGGCGGGTGCCGCCTAGGGCCTGTCTGACCATTCCCGTCGTCGCCTGGAGGGCGGCCTGGTCGGCCTTCTCCGGGATGACCACCTTGATGTGGTGTTTGCGCAGGTGGGAGCGATTACCTCGGGAGGAGTAAGCCTTGTCCCCGGCGACGGCGTCCGGCCGGGTGCGAGGGCGGCCGACGGGCCTGCGGACCCGGATCTTCCGTAGGACGGGGATGAACTGCGGGCTGTCGGCCGCTTGTCCGGCGGTCAGCACGAACGCCGGCGGGCGGCACCTGCGGTCGGCGGCGAGGTGGACCTTGCTGGTCTGCCCGCCCCGCGAGCGTCGCAAGAGGGCGGTCTTCAGGCGGAGCTTTCGCCGGCGGCGGACCCGTCGTGGTTCCTCCTGCTCGGGGGCCGCTTCGGCCTCGTGTCCGCTTTGTTCTTCGGGGCTGCCCCCTTCGGCGGGGCCTTCTCCTCTTCGGCGGCAGTCTTCTCCAGGGCGGTGAGGACCTCCTGGCCGGGGGCATCCCGGCGGCGTCGTGGTGGGCGCGTGTGGTGGTGGAGTCGATGCTGACCAGGGACAGGTCCACCTCGCCCCGCTTCGCCGCCTCCGCGATCAGGTCCTCCAGCAGGGCTTCGAACACTCCGGCCAGCCCGTCCTCTACAGCCACTTCCGCGGCAAACGCGAGATCATCGGCGCCGTCGCCCTGGAAGGCGCCGCCGAGCTGGCCGCGGCGGTTCGTGCCGCGGTCTCCAGAGCGAACAGCCCGCGCGAGCGGGTCGCCGCCCTCGCCCGCGCCTACCTCGACGACGCCGAGCACAACCCGGCGGTCTACGACGCCTTGTTCCAGCTCGACGGCGGCCTGGCGTACGCGCAGGAGGACACCCCCGAGCCGCTGAAGGACGCCTTCGCCGCCCTGCTCGAGTGCCTCGCCGAGGTCGCCGGCGACGGCGTCCACCCGGGGATGTTCACCGAGGTGTTCTGGGCGGCTCTGCACGGCCTGGCGACCCTGACCCGAGCGGGCCGCCTGCTGCCCGAGGACGCTGAGCCGAGGGTGGCGCTGTTGGTGGACCGGCTCGCCATGGTCTGACACACCGTCCCGGCAGGCACGCATCCGGGGCACTCGGGCCCCGCCGCTGCCTGCCTGTAGCAACGCTTCCGATCACTCGCACCCACGGCGCAGCCGCAGATCGCCGGACCCCAGACGGGGCACCCACCCCGGAGACTGCGATGCTCATTGATCACGACCCGATACGCGCCCTAAGGGCTGTCCCGCAATTCCTGGTGGATCAGCGCACGGCGTCAGATGCGGTGCATCGCAAGGCGGAGAGGCGCGCGCATAGTGGATGTATTCGGGCGTTTCGACAACACGGCGAGGTGCCGTAGCTGCCGTCGTGCGCCCGCCGGGAATTGCGGGACAGCCCTTAGGGGCGTGTTTCGAACAATGCCGGCCAGACGGTCACTCTGCGGGGCAGCTTGACGTCCTGGAGCCGCTGGACGGCACGATTGCGGCATGGCTCACATCGCGCTGTTCCACTCCGTTCTTGGCCTGCGCTCTGTCGAACTCCTCGCCGCCGAGCGACTGCGGCATGCCGGCCATGAGGTCGTGGCGCCCGACCTCTACGGCGGTGAGGCTGCGGCCACTCTCGACCAGGGGTTCCGGCTTGTGGAACGGATCGGCTGGTCGGTAGTGATCGAGCGGGCTCGGCATGCTCTGGACGCGATGCCGGACGACACCATCCTCGTCGGTGTCTCCATGGGGGCCGGCGTCGTCTCCGGTCTGTGGGCCGAGCGCCCCGCCACCGCTGGTGTCCTTCTGCTGCACGCCGCGGCCGACATTCCCGCATCCGTGCGGCCGGGCCTCCGCGTACAACTGCATGCGGCCGAGCCAGACCGGTTCGCCCCGCCGGAGCGTGTCGCCGCCATGACCCGGACGGCGCGGGAGGCCGGGGCCGACTTGGAGATCTTTCGCTACCCGGGTGCCGGTCACTTCTACACCGATCGTGACCTCCCTGACCACGACCCGGCCGCCGCGAAGCGGACCTGGCGTCGGGTACTGGACTTCGTCGGCCCGGAACGCCCTACGAGGCTTCCTCCGTGCCGTTCTCGCGGCGCTTCAGCTCCTCCTCGCGGCGGCGCAGGTCCGCCTCCCAGTCCTTGAGGAGCGCCTCGTCCTTCTTGTTCTCTTCCTTCAGCGTCTTCAGGAAGTCCGGGTTGTCGTCCGGCGCCACCCACTGCTGGCGGTGGTTGCGGTGCCACTCGGAGGGCGTACGGCCTCCGGCCGGGGCCTGGCGGACCTTGCCCGCGGCCAGCCACACGATCGGGCCGACGATCCAGAACAGCAGGATGATGAAGACCCAGGCGATCTTCGGCAGGTGCTTGGCCTCGTCCTCCGGGGTGTTCAGGCAGTCGATGAACGCGAAGATCGTCAGCGCCAGCGGCAGAAGGTAGATCAGGGCCCGGAACATGGTGGAGAAGTCCCCCCGAGAAGAGTTGGCGGGGCATTGCCCCGCCCCGGTGACGGGCCCAGGGTAGCGGGTGTCATTTACGTCCCACGGCTAGCAGATGGGAACTGGCGGCGAGCAGCTCCGGGTGCGGTTCGGCCATGCGGGCGGCCGCCGGCGCGGAGGCGAACAGGCGTGATCCGACCAGGGATTCCCCCGTGTGCCGCTCGGTCGCTTTCAGGAGGGCCCAGGTGGGTCCCTCCACGCCGTACACCCGGGTTTCGGTGAGGCCGGCCCCGCGCATTTCGGCGTCCGGTTCGGCGCCCGTGTGGAAGTGTCGTTGATGGTGGCCGAGTAGAGCATGGGCGCGGAAGTCCTCGACTGCGCCAAGCCGATCATCGCCGCCGCCGGATCGACGGTCGCGGAGCTGCGTCTCGCCGCCGCGAGGCCGGCCGAGTGCCTGACGGACGCGCTGCGGATCTCGGAGAGCAGGGGCATGCGGCTGCGGCGTGTGGAGACGGCGGGACTGGACGCGGAGCCCGACTGTGTTCGCGGGGCGTGAGTACCGGGCGGAACCGACTGCGGAGCAGGTCGCCACCGCCGAGGGGTACGGGGGAGTCTGCCGGGCCGTCCGGAACACGGCGCTGGAGCAGCGTGGGGCGTACCGGCGGCGAGGCGCCTGGATCTCGTACCAGGAACAGGCCCGACAACTGGTCGACGCGAAGCGTGACGAGCGGTTCTCGTGGCTTCGCTGGCCGCCCGGACGCACAGCTTGCTCCCCTACCGAGCACGCGGATGTGGTCGGGGCGAAGAACACTCTGGCCGCCGGGCACGGCGGGTACAGGACGTGGAGCCCTCCAGGCGTCGGCCGGGGCCGTGCAGCGTCAACCGGGTCGTCGGCCCACCGGCGTACCACCACGTCGGTCGACGGCTGACGCGGGGAGCCCCGGCGGCGCTCGCCGGGGAGGATGTCAAACTTGTCCGTATGGCTTACGACGATCTTCGATCCCTCCTCCGGGCTCTGGAGCGCGAGGGCGAGCTCAAGCGCATCAAGGCCGAGGTCGACCCTTATCTGGAGGTCGGTGAGATCGTCGACCGGGTGAACAAGGCCGGCGGGCCCGCGCTGCTCTTCGAGAACGTCAAGGGGTCCTCGATGCCCCTGGCCATGAACGTCTTCGGCACCGACAAGCGGCTGCTCAAGGCGCTCGGGCTGAAGTCCTACGGCGAGATCAGCGACAAGATCGGCGGGCTGCTCAGGCCCGAGCTGCCGCACGGGTTCGTCGGGGTGCGGGAAGCCTTCGGGAAGCTCGGGTCGATGGTGCACGTGCCGCCGAAGAAGGTGAAGGGCGAGAACGCGCCCGTCCAGGAGGTCGTCCTCACCGGCGACGACGTGGACCTGGACCGGCTGCCCGCGCTGTTCACCTGGCCCAAGGACGGCGGCTCCTTCTTCAATCTGGGCCTCACCCACACCAAGCACCCCGAGACCGGCATCCGCAACCTCGGGCTCTACCGGCTCCAGCGCCACGACCGGCGGACCATCGGGATGCACTGGCAGATCCACAAGGACAGCCGCAACCACTACCAGGTCGCCGCCCGGCGCGGGGAGCGGCTGCCCGTCGCCATCGCGTTCGGCGCACCGCCCGCCGTCACGTACGCGTCCACCGCGCCGCTGCCCGAGGACATCGACGAGTACATGTTCGCCGGGTTCCTCCAGGGCAAGCGGATCGAGATGGTCGACTGCAAGACCGTGCCGCTCCAGGTTCCGGCCCATGCCGAGGTCGTCATCGAGGGGTGGCTGGAGCCGGGCGAGACGCTGCCCGAGGGGCCGTTCGGCGACCACACCGGGTTCTACACCCCGCAGGAACCGTTCCCCGCACTGACGATCGACTGCGTGACCATGCGGAAGCGGCCGCTGCTCCAGTCCATCGTGGTGGGCCGGCCGCCGACCGAGGACGGGCCGCTCGGGCGGGCCACCGAACGGTTCTTCCTGCCGCTGCTCAAGATCATCGTTCCGGACATCGTGGACTACCACCTGCCGGAGTCCGGCGGCTTCCACAACTGCGCGATCGTCTCGATCGACAAGAAGTACCCGAAGCACGCGCAGAAGGTGATGAGCGCGATCTGGGGCGCGCACATGATGTCGCTGACGAAGCTGATCGTCGTCGTGGACTCCGACTGCGACGTCCACGACCTGCACGAGGTGTCCTGGCGGGCCCTCGGCAACACGGACTACGCCCGTGACCTGGTGGTCACCGAGGGTCCCGTCGACCATCTCGACCACGCCTCGTACCAGCAGTTCTGGGGCGGCAAGGCGGGCATCGACGCGACGCGGAAGTGGCCCGAGGAGGGGTACACGCGGGACGGTGGCTGGCCGGACATGGTCGAGTCGGACCCGGAGACGGCGGCCCTGGTGGACCGCCGGTGGAAGGAATACGGACTGTGAGCGCAGCCGAAGCGACCCTGGGACCGGGGCCCGCACAACCGAACAGCAGGGTGAAGGCGTTCCTGCGGCTCGTGATGATCGAGCACTCCGTCTTCGCGCTGCCCTTCGCGTACATCGCCGCCCTCACCGCGATGTTCCTCGACGGCGGGGAGATCCAGTGGGTCACGCTGCTGCTCGTCACGGTCGCGATGGTCGGGCTGCGGACGTTCGCCATGGCCGCGAACCGGATCATCGACCGCGAGATCGACGCCCGCAATCCGCGCACCGCGGGCCGTGAGCTGGTCACCGGAGCGGTGTCGGTGAAGTCGGCGTGGACGGGTGCGCTCGTTGCCGTCGTCGTGTTCCTCGGGGCCGCCGCCCTGCTGAACCCGCTCTGCCTGGCGCTCGCGCCGGTCGCGGTCGTCCCGATGGTCGTCTACCCGTACGGCAAGCGGTTCACGAACTTCCCGCACGCCATCCTGGGGCTCGCCCAGGCCATGGGCCCGGTGGGGGCCTGGCTCGCGGTGACCGGCAGCTGGTCGTGGGACGCGGTGATCCTGGGGCTCGCCGTCGGCATCTGGATCGGCGGGTTCGACCTGATCTTCGCCTGCCAGGACGTGCAGGCGGACCGGGCGCACGGCGTGCTGTCCTTCCCGGCGCGCTTCGGCATCCCGGCCGCGCTGTGGGGCGCGCGGGTGTGCCACGTGGTGACGACGGGCCTGCTGGTCTGGTTCGGCCTCGCCACGGACGCGGAGGCGTTCTACTGGATCGGCATGGTGATCGTCTCGGTCGCCTTCGTGTACGAGCACCGGGTGGTGCGCCCGCACGACCTCTCCCGGCTGAACCGGGCGTTCTTCTCGGTCAACGGCTTCATCGGCATGGCGCTCTTCGTGTGCGCGCTGCTGGACCTGGTGGTGCGCGGGCTCACCGTGTGAGCGGTGCCGGATAGGCTCGGGGGTGTGGATTCCCGGTCTTCAGTGAGTCAGCAGCAGCGAATGCCTTGGATTGTCGGGGTTTCCGGCGCTTCGGGCACGCCTTTCGCCGCAGCGGTGCTGCGCGGGCTGCTGGCGGCGGGGGAGAGCGTGGACCTGGTCGTGAGCCGGGCGTCGCGGCTGACGCTCCTGGACGAGACGGGGATCGCCTACCGGGACGCGCACTGGCGCGAGGACCTGGCGGCCTGGCTGGCGCGGGGCGCGGACGGGAAGCCGGAGACCTTCGAGGTGGACCTGTCGGGCGTACGCCACTGGACGGCCGGTGACCTGGCCGCGGGGCCGTCCTCGGGGTCGTACCCGGCGAAGGGGATGCTGATCGTCCCGGCCTCGACGGCGTGCGTGGCGGGGGTGGCGCTCGGGCTGTCCAAGGACCTGTTGCAGCGGGCGGCGAGCGTGACGCTCAAGGAGCGGCGGAAGCTGGTGGTCGCGGTCCGGGAGACGCCGTTGAGCGGGCAGACGCTGAAGCAGCTGGTGGCCCTGGACGAGGCGGGCGCGGTCGTGCTGCCCGCCTCGCCGGGCTTCTACGCGGGGGCGACGCACATCCAGGATCTGGTGGACTTCGTCGCGGGGCGGGTGCTGGACGCGGCGGGTGTGCCGCACCGGCTGTACCGCCGTTGGGAGGGGGAGCTGGGTGGCGGCTCCTCCGGCTGATCCGGTGGGGTCAGCGCTTCTTGGGCGCGCGTCGGGGGCCGCGGGTGCGGTCGACCCCGAGGGCGGCGGCGGGACGGTGGGCACGCGAGCGGTTGGCCAGGTCCTGAAGCTCGCGCATCCGGGCGTAGGCCATCTCGATCGTGTACACGGTGTTGTCACTCCTGAAGATTCGTAAGCGATTTTTGGTTGTGCGAGAAGATTTGCAGGCTTCAACGCCTGCACGCCTTGGATTCTACACGTAGACTTGCGGTACTGCTGAACAATGGAAGGTTTCAGTCACATGGACGCGGTGGACAGGCAGCTCATCCAGGCCCTCCGGGAGAACGGCAGGGCCTCGTACGCCGAGCTCGGACGGCTCGTCGGGCTCTCCGGGCCCAGCGTCACGGACCGCATCAACCGGCTGGAATCCGCCGGTGTCATCACGGGCTACCGCGCCACCGTCGACGCGGCCTCGCTCGGCCTCGGCGTCACGGCCCTCATCGGCATCTCGCTCTCCGACGCCGCGGACCACGAGGACGTGGCGCACCGGCTGAAGGACCTCGCGGAGATCGAGGACGCCTGGTTCATCGCGGGCGACGACTCGTACATGCTCAAGGTCCGCGTGGGTGACGTGGACGGGCTGGAGAAGACGATCCGCCGCCTCAGCTCCACCAAGGGCGTCTCGCGCACCCGTACCACCATCGTGCTCTCCACCAAGTGGGAGAACCGGGTCGGGGACCTCCCCGAGGAGGGCTAGGCGTACGGTGGGCGGGTTCGGTACGGCGAGGAATTGAGGAGCACTGGTGGACGCGGGACTCAAGCGCGAACTGGAGCAGAAGGTCGAAGCCGGTGAGCGGCTGACCCGCGAGGACGGGATCGCGCTCTACGAGTCCGACGACCTCGCGTGGCTGGGCGGGCTGGCCCACCAGGTGCGCACGCGCAAGAACGGCGACGTCGTCCACTTCAACGTCAACCGTCACCTCAACATGACGAACGTGTGCACCGCCTCGTGCGCGTACTGCTCCTTCCAGCGCAAGCCGGGGGAGAAGGACGCGTACACCATGCGCATCGAGGAGGCGGTGAAGCTCGCCAAGGCGATGGAGGGCGAGAACCTCACCGAGCTGCACATCGTCAACGGGCTGCACCCCTCCCTGCCGTGGCGCTACTACCCGCGGTCGCTCAGCGCGCTCAAGGAGGCGCTGCCGCAGGTCTCCCTGAAGGCGTTCACCGCCACCGAGATCCACCACTTCGAGACCATCTCCAAGCTCTCCGCGTCGGAGATCCTGGACGAGCTGATCGAGGCCGGTCTGGAGTCGCTGACCGGTGGCGGCGCGGAGATCTTCGACTGGGAGGTCCGCCGGCACATCGTGGACCACAACACCCACTGGGAGGACTGGTCGCGCATTCACCGGCTCGCCCACGAGAAGGGGCTGAAGACGCCGGCGACCATGCTGTACGGGCACATCGAGGAGCCCCGGCACCGCGTCGACCACGTGCTGCGGCTGCGTGAGCTCCAGGACGAGACCGGCGGCTTCCAGGTCTTCATCCCGCTGCGCTACCAGCACGACTTCGTGGACATGAAGGACGGCAAGGTCCGCAACAAGCTCCAGGCGCGGACCACGATGGCGACCGGCGCCGAGGCGCTGAAGACCTTCGCCGTCTCGCGGCTGCTGTTCGACAACGTCCCGCACGTCAAGGTGTTCTGGGTGATGCACGGTGTGCAGACCGCCCAGCTCGCCCTCCAGCACGGTGCGGACGACATGGACGGCTCGGTCGTCGAGTACAAGATCACGCACGACGCGGACAACTACGGCACGCCGAACAAGCTGACCCGCGAGGACCTGCTCGACCTGATCCGCGACGCCGGCTTCCGGCCGGTGGAGCGCAACACCCGGTACGAGATCATCCGCGAGTACCCGGGCCCGGACGCGGAGCGGCGCGAGTCGCCGCAGCCGATGCGGGTCTGACCCGGCGCGCGCCGCGCGCGCGACGCTGCACGTACGAAAGCTCCGGCCACCGTCCCCGGCCGGAGCTTTCTCGCGTTCCGGACAAGGGTTGAGCCTGCGCGCTGTAATAGTTAATCTGCACCTATGACTCTTACATTCGAGGTGGACCCGGCGTTCGACCGCCCCGTGCGCGACGGCATCGTCGCGCTCTGGGCCGATGTCTCCAACGCGGGCGGTGCGGTGGGCTTCGTGCCGCCCGTGTCGGAGGAGGACATCCGGCCGGAACTGCTCAAGCACCAGGCGGCCCTGACCGAGGGGCGGACCCGACTGGTCGTCGGCTACGACGAGGAGGGGCGCGTCGCCGCCACCGCGTTCCTCACGCTCAACACGCACCGGCTGATGCGGCACTGGCTGTGGGCGTACACCGTGATGGTCCACCCCCGCCACCAGGGCAAGGGGTACGGCCGCGACCTGATGGCCGTCGTCGCGGACGCGGCGCGCGCGACCGAGGGCATCGAGGCGGTCCGGCTCACCTGCCGGGGCGGCACCGGCGCCGACCGCTTCTACGCCGCCTGCGGCTACAAGGAGGTCGGGCGCGTGCCCGGTGCGATCCGGGTGGCCGAGGGCGACGACCGCGACGACATCTTCATGCTGCTGCCGCTGGGCTGAGCGCCCGGGACGCGGCCCAGCGAATCGATCGATTGCGGGGCATGCTTCACTGGTCGGGCAGGACTGTCGTACGTAGAGAGAAGGCCAGCTGTGTCCGCTGCCAAGCCGAGCGCAACGATCCGGTACACCGCGATGCGTCTCAGCATCTTCGTCGGCTGCCTCGTCGTCGCCGCCATCGCCGTCCACTTCGGATTGGTGCCGTCCGGGGTCGGCGGGTCCAACGTCGTCTGGGTCATCCTGCTCGCCCTGGTGCTGTCCGCGCCGCTGAGCTTCGTCCTGCTGCGCAAGCAGCGCGACGAGATGTCCGAGCAGATCGTCTCCTCCGTCGACCGCGCCAAGGCCCGCCTGGAGGCCAACCGCACGCGCGAGGACGGCGTGACCTCGTAAGGGGCACGTAAGGAAAATGTAAGCTTCCTCACACTCCGCACTTTTCTCCGTCGAACCCCAGCGCGGGAGCAGCCGCTCCTGTACTGGGGTTTTTCGTGTTCCCAGGCGGAGTTGGGGATTCCGGGGCGGCCGGGGGCGGGGCTGGAGCGCTCTCCCGTACCAAAGAAGACCTTTGAGGTTCTCAAAGTTCAAGTGTTAACGTGTTCGGCATGAAGACTGATGTGCGCCTCCGATCTGCCACGAGCGTCCCGCTCGTGGAGCGCCTTCACGTCGATCTCTGCCGCTGTATGTCCGCGGTCTGTTGCCGCAACGTCTGATACCGGCACCATGCAGCGGCGCCGCCCCTGACGCGGGCGCCGCACCCCCGTCCCCCGCACACCGTCCCCGTGCGTCCCGATGCGTCACATCTGGAGTGTGTCCGTGTCCGCGAACCCCGCGTCCACCGCCGAGAAGCCCGCAGGCTCCGGCTTCCGCATACCGAAGGTCCCGTTCTGGGCCCAGATCGTCGCCGGTCTGGTCCTCGGCGTCCTGCTCGGCTGGCTCGCCCGCAGCCAGGACATCGACTGGCTGTACACCACGCTCGACAAGGTCGGCCACATCTTCGTCCAGCTGCTGAAGCTGGCCGTCGCGCCCCTCGTCTTCTTCGCGATCGTGGTGTCGATCACCAACCTGCGCAAGGTCAACAACGCCGCCCGGCTGGCCGGCCGCACCGTGCTCTGGTTCATGATCACCTCGCTCATCGCCGTGGCCATCGGCCTCGCGATCGGTCTGATCACCAACCCGGGCTCCGGCACCGGCCTCACCCCGAAGGACGGCAAGCTCCCCGAGCACGCCGGTTCCTGGCTCGACTTCCTGACCGGCATCATCCCGGACAACGTCATCACGCCGTTCGCCGAGCTGAACGTCCTCCAGATCGTCTTCATGGCCGCCGTCGCCGGCATCGCCGCCCTCAAGCTCGGTGAGAAGGCCCAGCCGATCCTCACCCTCAGCGAAGCCGTCCTGGAACTCCTCCAGAAGGCCCTGTGGTGGGTCATCCGCCTCGCCCCGCTCGGCACCGTCGGCCTGATCGGCTACGCGATCGCCGACTACGGCTGGGACCTGATCGGCAAGTACGCGACGTTCACCGCCGACGTCTACATCGGCTGCGCCCTGGTGCTGTTCGTCGTCTACCCCGTGCTGCTCGCCACCGTCGCCAAGCTGAGCCCGCTCCAGTTCTTCAAGGGCGCCTGGCCCGCGATCCAGCTGGCGTTCGTCTCGCGCTCCTCGGTCGGCACCATGCCCGTCACCCAGAAGGTCACCGAGCGCCTGGGCGTCCCGAAGGAGTACGCCTCCTTCTCCGTCCCGTTCGGCGCCACCACCAAGATGGACGGCTGCGCCGCGATCTACCCGGCGCTCGCCGCGATCTTCATCGCGCAGATCTTCGACGTGCAGCTGGGTGTGGGTGACTACATCCTGATCGCGTTCGTCTCGGTCATCGGTTCGGCGGCCACCGCCGGTCTGACCGGCGCCACGGTCATGCTGACGCTGACCCTGTCGACCCTGGGACTCCCGCTGGAGGGCGTCGGCCTGCTGATGGCCATCGACCCGATCCTGGACATGATGCGCACCGCCACCAACGTGGCCGGCCAGGCGCTCGTCCCGGTGCTCGTCTCGGCCCGGGAGAAGATCCTGGACCACGACGCCTACAACTCGGCGTCGGCCTCCCCGGTGGACGAGGACGAGGTCCGCGACACCGAGCCGGAGCGCGTCCCGGTCGCGGCCTGACCGCCCCGTTCCACGCCCGAGGGCCCCTTCTCCACGCGGAGGAGGGGCCCTCGGGCGTGCGGTGCACGACGGGGCCGGGGCGCGGCCCCGTACCCTTACCGGGGAGTAAGGGAGGGAGCCGACGTGGGTGCTGTGCGGAACAAGCGGATGCCGCGCGCCGTGCGCGAGCAGCAGATGATGGACGCCGCGGTGCAGACGTTCGGGCAGCGGGGGTACCGGGCCGCCTCGATGGACGAGATCGCCGAGCTGGCCGGGGTGTCCAAGCCCCTGGTCTACCTGTACCTGAACTCGAAGGACGAGCTGTTCACCGCGTGCATCCGGCGCGAGGCGCAGGCGCTGCTCGCCGCCGTGCAGGGGGGCGTCGAGCCCGGGCTTCCGGCCGACCGGCAACTCTGGGAGGGGCTGCGGGCGTTCTTCACGCACACCGCGGAGAACCCGGACGGCTGGGCGGTGCTGTACCGGCAGGCGCGGACGCACGGGGAGCCGTTCGCCACCGAGGTCAACGTGATGCGCGAGGAGATCGTCGCGTTCGTGACCGGTCTGATCGGCGCCGCCGCCCGCGAGGCGCACCACGACCCGGCGCTCCCGGACCGGGACGTGGCGGGCCTCGCGCAGGCCCTGGTGGGCGCGGCGGAGGCGTTGGCCGGCTGGGCCAACGAGACCCCGGGCGTCTCGGCCCGGGAGGCGGCGGCGACGCTGATGAACTTCTCCTGGGCGGGCCTGGAGAACCTGATGAACGGCCGCCCGTGGCAGGCGCCTAGCCCGTAGTCCCGGTGAGGTGCACCCGCGCCCCGTCCGCGCCGCCGCGCAGCTCGAACGCCGTGCCGTCGGTGGCGTACGTGACGGTGCCGGGCAGCAGGACCGGGGCCCGGAAGTCGGTCCGTACGGTGCGGAGGGTGGCCGGGTCGGGGGCCTCGGCGAGGCAGCGGGCCACGGTCCACATGCCGTGGGCGATGGCCCGGGGGAAGCCGAAGAGCCGGGCGGTCAGCGGGTGGAGGTGGATCGGGTTGCGGTCGCCGGAGACCGCCGCGTACCGCCGCCCGAGACCGCCGGGCAGCCGCCACTCGGCGACGGCGGGGAGCGGCTCGGAGGGCGTCCCCGGTGCCGGTGCTTCCGTATGCGTCGCGTGCCGGGACAGATAGCCGCTGCGGGACTCCCACACCAGCTCGCCCGCGAGGCGCGCCTCGGTCACCACGGTGACCTCGGTACCGCGCCGGTGCGGGCTGAGCTCCCGCGCGTACACCGTGAGTTCGAGCAGGTCATCCGGATGGAGGGTGCGGTGGGCGGTGATCTCGATCCAGGTGTGGACGAGGCCGGTGACCGGGAGCGGGAAGTCGCGGCGGGTCATCAGCCGCATGGCCAGCGGGAACGCCAGGACGTGCGGGTACGTCACCGGCAGCGGCCCGGTCGCCGGGAAGCCGCAGATCGTGCGGTACGCGGCGAGGCGTCCGGGAGCGAGGGGAGCGGCGGGCAGCCGGAGGCGGCCGGCGGGGAGGGTGGCGCCGGGGCGTCCGGCCCGTTTGAAGGGCGAGGTGACGGCGCCCCGGGCCAGCGAGAGGGTCAGGCTCATCGGTCACGCCCCCAGCAGGCTCTGGCCGCAGACCCGGACGATCTGGCCGTTGACGGCGGCGGACGCGGGCTGGGCGAACCAGGCGGTGGTCTCGGCGACGTCGACCGGGAGGCCGCCCTGTGCGAGGGAGTTCATCCGGCGGCCCGCCTCGCGGATGAGGAGCGGGACGGCGGCGGTCATCTTCGTCTCGATGAAGCCGGGGGCCACCGCGTTGACGGTGACGCCGTGGTCGGCGGCGGCGCGCGGGGCCAGGGAGCGGACGAGGCCGATGACGCCTGCCTTGCTGGCCGCGTAGTTGGTCTGGCCGTTGTTGCCGGCGATGCCCGCGATGGAGGCGGTGGCGACGATCCGGCCGCCCCGGTTGACCGTGCCCGCCTTCAGCAGCGCGTCGGTGGTGCGCAGGACGCTGTCCAGGTTGACGTCGATGACCTGGGCCCAGCGGTCGGCGGCCATGTTGGCGAGCCGGCGGTCGCGGGTGATGCCGGCGTTGTGGACGAGGACGTCGAGGCCGTCGGGCGCGGCGGCGGCGATGCGGTCGGCGGCGTCCTCGGCGGTGATGTCGAGGGGGAGCGCGGTGGCGCCGAGGCGGTCGGCGGTGCGGACCAGGTCGTCCTGGGCCTGCGGGACGTCCAGGCAGATGACCCGGGCGCCGTCGCGGGCCAGGACCGAGGCGACGGAGGCCCCGATGCCCCGGGCGGCTCCGGTGACGAGGGCGGTCCGGCCGGAGAGCGGGGCGGCCCAGTCGCGGACCGGGTCGGGGGCGGCGTCGGTGACCTCGATGACCTGGCCGCTGACGTACGCGGACCGGGGCGAGAGCAGGAAGCGCAGGGTGGACTCGACGGAGGCGACGGCGGCCGGGGCGACCCGGACCAGCTGCACGGTGGCGCCCTTGCCGATCTCCTTGCCGAGCGAGCGCGTGAAGCCCTCCAGGGCCTGCTGGGCGGCGGCCTGGTGATGGTCGTCCGGTGAGGGCCGCACCCCGATGACGACGACCCGGCCGCCGGGCGTGAGCGAGCGGACGACCGGGTGGAGGGCGGCGTGTACGGCCCCGAGCCCGGCGGCGGTGTCGACGGCGGTGGCGTCGAGCACGAGCGCGGCGGGCCGGTCCGCGCGCGCGACGACCTCCAGGCCGGTGGCGGTGAGGGCCGCCGCCAGCTCCTCGGTGACGGCGGACGCGCCCGCGGTGAGGTGGAGGACGGGGCCGGTGAGCGTCGGTGTCTCCAGGGTCCAGCGGCGCAGCCGGGCGGGCTGCGGGAGACCGAGTTTCCGGGTGAGGAACTTGCCGGGTGCCGTGCCGGTCAGGTGCAGATAGCGGTCGGCCATTGTCCAGACTCCCTGCTCGGTCGTAGATTTACTCTGGAGTAAGGTTACTCAAGAGTCAGGAGCTGGTCGAGATGAGTTGGTCGAGTTGATTCCCCTCGCACTCCCGCAGCCCCGCCGGGTCGCGGTCATCGGTGGCAGCCGCATCCCGTTCGCCCGGTCCGACGGGCCCTACGCCCAGGTCTCCAACCAGCAGATGCTGACCGCCGCGCTCGACGGCCTGGTCGACCGGTTCGGGCTCCACGGCGAGCGCGTGGGCGAGTTCGCGGCGGGCGCGGTCCTCAAGCACAGCCGCGACTTCAACCTGGCCCGCGAGACGGTCCTCGGCTCGAAGCTCGACCCGCGCACCCCCGCGTACGACGTCCAGCAGGCGTGCGGCACCGGCCTCCAGGCGGTGATCGCCGCCGCGAACAAGATCATGCTCGGGGCCCTCGACTCCGCGATCGCGGGCGGCACGGACACCACCAGCGACGCCCCGCTCGGCGTCAACGACGAACTGCGCCGGCTGCTGCTCTCCGTCCGGCGCGCGAAGTCGGCGGGCGCCCGGGCGAAGGCCCTCGCGGGCGTACGGCCCCGGCACCTCGTCCCGGACATCCCGCGCAACGCCGAACCCCGCACCGGGCTCTCGATGGGCGACCACGCGGCGCTCACCGCCCGGCAGTGGGACATCGGCCGCGCCGAGCAGGACCGCCTCGCCGCCACCAGCCACCAGCGGCTCGCCGCCGCGTACGAACGGGGCTTCCTGGACGACCTCGTCGTCCCGTACCAGGGCCTGGAACGCGACCAGAACCTGCGCCCCGGCTCCACGGAGGCGAAACTCGCCACGCTGAAGCCCGTGTTCGGCACGGACCACCCTGACGCGACGATGACCGCGGGCAACTCGACGCCGCTCACCGACGGCGCCGCGACGGTGCTCCTGGCGAGCGAGGAGTGGGCCGAGGCGCACGGGCTCGAACCGCAGGCGTACCTCTCGCTGTACGAGACCGCCGCGGTGGACTACGTGAACGGCGAGGACGGGCTGCTGATGGCGCCCGCGTACGCCGTGCCCCGGCTGCTGGAGCGGGCCGGTCTCGGCATCGAGGACTTCGACCTCTTCGAGATCCACGAGGCGTTCGCCTCCCAGGTGCTGGCCACGCTGGCCGCCTGGGAGAAGCAGGGGCTCTCGCCCGTCGACCGGGACCGCCTGAACGTCGCGGGTTCCTCGCTCGCCACCGGCCACCCCTTCGCCGCGACGGGCGCCCGCATCGTCGCCACCCTCGCGAAGCTCCTCGCGGAGCGGGACGGCCCCGGCCGGGGGCTCATCTCGATCTGCGCGGCGGGCGGCCAGGGCGTCACGGCGATCCTCGAACGCGGCGCCTCGTCGTCCGACGGGGCGTAGGGGGCCGCTGCGCGGGGCCTTCTCCCCTCCCCGCCCCTTCCCGGAACCGGGGCTCCGCCCCGGGCCCCGCGCCTCAGACGCCGGCGGGGCTGGATGTGTCGCCGTCCGGCCCCGCCCCGCACGACCGGTCGTCCCCCCCCAGTGAACCGCCCGTCCCCCTTGCCGAGGAGCCGCACGTGTCCACGCCACCCGCACCTTCCCCCGCCCCCACCGTCCCCGCCCTGGTCGAGCCGACGGTGGAGCGGGACGCCCGCGGCACCGTCCGGCAGGTCTCCGTACCGGCGTTCGCCCCGGCCGTCCGGCGCGGATCGCTCGCCGAGATCCCGTTCGACAACGTCCGCGAAGCCCCCGCAGAGGCCGTCCTCAGCCGCAAGCAGCCGGACGGCAGCTGGCAGGACGTGTCCGCCGCCGGCTTCGCCGCCGAGGTGCTGGCCGTCGCCAAGGGCCTGATCGCGGAGGGGCTGCGGGCCGGCGACCGGATCGCGATCATGGCCCGTACGACGTACGAGTGGACGCTGCTCGACTTCGCGGCCTGGGCGGCCGGCCTGGTCACCGTGCCCATCTACCCGACCTCGTCCGCCTTCCAGGCCCGCTGGATCCTCCAGGACTCCGGGGCCGTGGCCTGCGCGGTCGAGTCCGCCGACCAGGGCCGGCTCATCAGCCAGGAGCGCAAGCAGCTCGCCGGGCTCGCGCACCTCTGGCAGTTCGACACGGGCGCGCTCGGCCGGCTGAAGAAGCTCGGCAGGGATCTCCCGGACGACGCCGTCGCCGAGCGCCGCGCGACCCTGGAGCCGGAGACCCCGGCCACCCTGATCTACACCTCGGGCACCACGGGCCGCCCGAAGGGGTGCGTGCTGACCCACGGCAACTTCTTCGCCGAGGTCGACAACGCCATCGAGCTGCTGCACCCGGTCTTCAAGTCGGTGAGCAAGTACCCCGCGTCGACCCTGCTGTTCCTGCCGCTCTCGCACGTCTTCGGCCGGATGGTCGCGATCGGCTGCCTGCGCGCCCGGGTCCGGCTCGGCCACGCGCCGTCGATCCGGACCGAGGACCTGCTCGCCGACCTGGCCGGTTTCAAGCCGTCGTTCCTGCTGGCGATCCCGTACGTCCTGGAGAAGGTCTACAACACGGGCCGGGCCACCGCCGAGAAGATGGGCCGCGCCTCCTCCTTCGACCGGGCCGCCCGGATCGCCCAGCGGTACGGGCAGGCCGTCGAGGCCGCCGAACACGGCACGGGCCCGGGCCCCGGCCTCGGGCTGCGTGCCGCCCGGGCGCTGTACGACCCGCTGGTCTACCGCCGCATCCGGGCGGCGCTCGGCGGGCACGTCCGGTACGCGATCTGCGGCGGCTCCCCGCTGGGGCGGCGGCTCGCGGCGTTCTACGCGGGCGCCGGCATCGAGATCTTCGAGGGCTACGGCCTGACGGAGACGACCGCCGCCGCCACGGTCACCCCGCCGCTCAAGCCCCGCCTGGGCACGGTCGGGTGGCCGATGCCCGGCACCGCCGTACGCATCGCCGACGACGGGGAGGTGCTGCTCAGCGGCGGGCAGGTGTTCCAGGGCTACTGGGACGCCGGGCGCGGCGCGGCGGTCCCCGTGCTCGACGGCGGCTGGTTCGCGACGGGCGACCTGGGCGCGCTCGACGAGGACGGCTACCTCACGATCACCGGCCGCAAGAAGGACATCATCATCACGTCGGGCGGCAAGAACGTCACCCCGGCCCCGCTGGAGGACTGGCTCCGCGCCCATCCGCTGGTCAGCCAGTGCATGGTGGTCGGCGACAACCGCTCCTTCATCACGGCCCTGATCACACTGGAGGCGGACGGGCTCGCGCACTGGTGCCGGATGCGCAAGAAGCAGGACGTCCCGATGCGCGAACTCGTCCACGACGAGGAGCTGCGCACCACGCTCCAGCGCGCGGTGGACGAGGCCAACCGCCTGGTCTCCCGCGCCGAGTCGATCCGCAAGTTCACCGTGCTGCCGGTGGACTTCACCGAGGAGGGCGGCCACCTCACGCCGTCGCTGAAGCTGAAGCGGGACGCGATCGCGCGGGACTTCGCGGGGGAGATCGAGGAGCTGTACCGGAAGTGAGCCACCGTCAGGCCGGGTTGTCCGGGGCCTTCGTGTGCAGGATGGCCCGGGCCTGGTCGGCGGCGCGCGCTATCGACTCGGATACGAAGTCCAGGTAGCGGGCCATGTTCTCCAGGCGGGTGCCCGCCGCCGTGTCCGCGCCCAGGACGGGCACGCCGTCCCGGGCGGTCGCGGCGAGCTGGGCCGTCGAGCGGGCGCTCGCCATCATCGACTGGTGCATGATGTCGTCGTCGACGACATACCGCTCGCGGCGCCCCTCGCGCTCCCGGCGGACCATGCTCTGGGTCTCCAGGAACGCGACGGCCTTGGAGACGGAGGCCGGGCTGACCTTCAGGTGCGCGGCGAGTTCGCCTGCGGTGAGGCTGCCGGTGTCGCTGAGGGTCAGGGCCGCGAGGACCCTCGACATCATCAGCGGGGCGCCCGAGGCCGTCACGACCGTCGTGAACGTCTCCTCGAACGCGCGTACCGCCTCGGCGTCCCGGCCGTGGGGCTGCGGGCCCGGGTGCGCGTCGCGGGGGGCGGGGTTCTTCCGGCGGTGGGCGCGTTGCTCGGCGGTGCGGTGGGCGACGTCGGCGCGGTAGCCGGCGGGGCCGCCGTTGCGCGTCACCTCGCGGGTGATGGTCGAGGTGGGGCGGTCCAGCTGCCTCGCGATCTCGGCATAGGCCAGGCCGTCGGCCAGGCCCCGGCCGATCTGGCGGCGTTCCTGCTGGGTGAGCCTGCCTCCCGGCATCGCGTACTCCTTCGTGGCGCGGGTGCGGCCGTGCGGTGGCCGGTGCGCCGACTATAGCGTTCGCTGACAGTTCATTGCAACGAAACGCGGGGTGGTCGTTGCGTTACTCCGGAGCTCATTGCTCCAACTTCTCTACTCTGACGTGCGATTACGCGACTGTCATGCAACAAGTGTGTTGCCGGGTTCGTGAATGCAACGTAGCGTTTCTCTCATCGGAAAGCGCGAGCCACCCCGGTTCGCCAGATCCCAGAGGGAGCGCACCATGCCGAAGTTCGACACCCCCGCCGCCGTCACCGCCCACGTCGACATCTCGGCCGGTCGCATCCGGTTCATCGCCGCCGACCGCACCGACACCGTGGTCGAGGTCCTGCCCGCCGACCCCTCCAAGAGCCGCGACGCCAAGGCCGCCGAGCGCGTCGAGGTCGCCTACGCCGACGGCGTCCTGGACATCCGGGCCGCCAAGGAGGGGCGCAACCGGCTCTTCGGTGACCCCGGGTCCGTCGAGATCACCGTCCAGCTGCCCGCCGGCTCCCACGTCGAGGCGCAGGCGGGGGCCGCGGAGTTCCGGGGCGTCGGGCGCCTCGGGGACATCGTGTTCGAGGGCGGCTACCGCTCGGTCAAGGTGGACGAGGCCGCGAGCGCCCGGATCTCGGCGCACGACGGCGCCGTCATCGTCCGCCGCCTCACCGGGCCCGGCGAGCTCAGCATCCAGCGCGGAGACGTGACCGTCGAGGAGGCCACCCGCGGCGAGCTCACCCTCAGCACCCAGCTCGGGGACATCACCGTCGTCGCGGCGCGCGGTGTCCCGGCCGTGCTCGACGCGAGCACCGTCGTCGGGCGCATCGACAACGCCCTCATGAACGACGGCGCGCCGGCCCTGACCATCCGCGCGACCACCACCAAGGGCGACATCACCGCCCGCAGCCTCTGACCGCCTCGTAAAGCACCTCCCCCTGTAAAGAAGAAGGAGTCGCACCATGACGAACCCGGCCATCGCGGCGAACGGACTGCGCAAGGCGTACGGCGACAAGACCGTGCTCGACGGGATCGACTTCAGCATCCCGGCCGGAACGGTGTTCGCGCTGCTCGGTCCGAACGGCGCCGGCAAGACGACCGCCGTCAAGATCCTCTCCACGCTCATCCCACCCGGCGAAGGGTCCGGCGCGATCAGCGTCGGCGGCCACGACCTGGCCACCGACGCGCAGGCGGTACGCGCCGCCATCGGCGTCACCGGGCAGTTCTCCGCCGTCGACGGCCTGATCACCGGCGAGGAGAACCTGCTCCTGATGGCGGACCTGCACCACCTGCCCAAGGCCGAGGGGCGGCGGGTCGCCGCGGAGCTCCTGGAGCGCTTCGACCTCACGGACGCGGCGAAGAAGCCCGCGTCCACCTACTCCGGCGGCATGAAGCGCCGCCTCGACATCGCGATGACCCTCGTCGGGAACCCCAGGATCATCTTCCTGGACGAGCCGACCACCGGCCTCGACCCGCGCAGCCGGCACGGCATGTGGCAGATGATCCGCGGTCTGGTCGGCGACGGTGTGACCGTCTTCCTCACCACCCAGTACCTGGAGGAGGCCGACGAACTCGCCGACCGCATCGCCGTCCTGCACAACGGGAAGCTGGTGGCCGAGGGCAGTGCCGAGGAGCTGAAGCGGATCGTGCCCGGCGGGCACGTCCGGCTGCGGTTCTCCGACCCGGTGGCCTATCGGGACGCGGCGGCCCACCTCGGCGGTGACGCGGTCCGCGACGACGCCGCGCTGGCCCTGCAACTCCCCAGCGACGGTACCCAGAGCATCCTGCGCTCCATCCTCGACCGGCTGGACGCCGCCGGGATCGAGGCGGACGAACTCACCGTGCACACCCCCGACCTGGACGACGTCTTCTTCGCCCTGACCGAGACCGAAGCCGGCATCGACGCCGCCATCCCCGCCCCGACCAAGGAGACCGTCCGATGAGCACCCTCTCCCTCGCCGCCCGCGACTCGGCCACGATGCTCCGCCGCAACCTCCTGCACGCCAGGCGCTATCCCTCACTCACCCTGAACCTGCTGCTCACCCCGGTGATGCTGCTCCTGCTGTTCGTCTACATCTTCGGCGACACCATGAGCGGCGGCGCGGGCCGCGACGCGTACATCGCGTACATCGTGCCCGGCATCCTGCTCATGACGATCGGCTCGACCACCGTCGGCACGGCAGTGTCGGTCTCCATGGACATGAGCGAGGGCATCATCGCCCGCTTCCGCACCATGGCCATCCACCGGGGCTCGATCCTCTTCGGCCATGTGGTGGGCAGTGTCCTGCGGACGCTGATGAGCGTCGTCTTCGTCGGTGCGGTCGGGGTCGCCATGGGCTTCCGCTCCACCGACGCGACCGTCCTGGAATGGCTCGCCGCCTTCGGCCTGCTCGCCCTGTTCGCTCTCGCCTTCACCTGGATCGCCGTGGGCATGGGCCTGGGCAGCCCCAACGCGGAGGCCGCCAGCAACAACGCGACCCCGCTGATCCTGCTGCCCCTGATCTCCAGCGCGTTCGTCCCGCTGGACTCGATGCCCGGCTGGTTCCAGCCGATCGCCGAGTACCAGCCCTTCACCCCGGCGATCGAGACCCTGCGCGGACTGCTGCTCGGCACGGAGATCGGCAACAGCGGCTGGATCGCCCTCGGCTGGTGCGTGGGCCTCGCGGTCCTCGGCTACTACTGGTCCAGGGCGCAGTTCGACCGGGAGCCGAAGTAGGGCGTGGCCGGCGGACACCGCCGGCAGCGTCTCAGGGCGGCGCACACCGACAGGACGTCGGTTGTGCGTCGCCCTCTGCGTGCCGGGTGGGCATTTCTGTCGACATCAAGCATCTTGACATCAAGAGAAGATCCGGGCAGGCTTCGCGGGTCGGTAGGTCTCTTGATGTCGAGATACTTTGGGGTGTGCGGTGCGGGGCGTCCGGACGGGCAGTCGACAGGCGGGACTCCTGACCCAGTTGCGGGACCCACCGGGCGGCAGGGACGCCCGGATCATGCTGCGCGCCCTGGCCGTCGACCGGGCCGGCACCGGCCTGTGGGCGGCCTCCTCGGTCCTCTACCTCACCTTCGTCACCCACCTCAGCGCCCAGCAGATCGGCGTCCTGCTGGGCACGGCGGGCGTCGCCGGCATAGCGGGCTCACCCCTCGCCGGACGCCTCGCGGGCCGCTTCCCGGTGCGCCCGCTGCTCATCGGCTGCCACCTGCTGCGCCTCGTCACCCTCACGCTGGTGCTGCTCTGCACGCGCTTCGAGGCGCTGCTCGTCGTGGTCGCCGTGACCTACCTGGGCGACAGGGCGGCCAAGACCCTGGAGATGCTGTTCGCCACCCGCGCCGCGGGCGAACGGCGCGCCGCCTACCAGGCGTTGTCCCGCAGCGCCGCCAACGCGGGCTACGGGCTGGGCGCCGGACTCGCCGCGATCGGCCTGGCGGCCGGCACGACGGACGCGTACCGCGCGCTGATCCTCGGCAACGCGCTCTCCTTCCTCGTCGCCGCCGCGCTGGTGTGGCGTACGGGGGAGCCGGGCGGGGTGGTCGGGGTGGTCGGGCCGAAGCGCCCGGAGGCGTCCCGTCCGGGCGCCAAGGGCCCCTGGCGGGACGCCGGTTACCTCCGCTTCGTGCTCCTCGACATCCCGATGAACCTGGACGACTCGGTGCTCGGCGTCGGCCTCCCGCTCTGGCTCGTCAACCGCACCTCCGCCCCGCACGCCCTCGTCCCGGCCTTCCTGGTCATCAACACCGTGCTGGTCGTCCTGCTCCAACTCACCGTGTCGCGACGGGCGGAGGGCCCGCGCCGGGCGGTGCGGGCGGTGCTGCTGTACGGCGTACTGCTCTTCGCCTCCTGCGCCCTGCTGGCCGCGTCCACCGGGTGCGGCACCTGGGCGGCGGCCGGGGCCCTGCTCGCGGCGGCGGTCCTGGTCACGATGGCGGAGCTGATGCGCTCGGTCAGCTCCTGGGAACTGGCCGTCCTGCTCGCCCCGCCGGACGAACGCGCCGCCTACCTGGGCGTGGCCGGCATGTCCCAGTCCATCCAGAAGTCGGCGGGCCCGCCGCTCCTCACCGGCGTGGTCATGGCCGCGGGCCCGCCGGGCTGGCTGGCGCTGGGCGTGGCGGTGGCGGGGGTGGCGGTGTGGCAACGGCGGTGCTGTGAGCAGCGGTTGCGGACGATGGGCGCCCTTGAGCCGGTGGCCGGGCACGGGGGCTGAGGTGCTCGGATCTACGCTGTGCCGACGCGCCCGCCCCGGCAGCCGGGGCGGTGTTGCGATGAGGAGGGGACACATGCGAAGACACGTGCTGTGGAGCACGGTGGCCGCCGTGGCGGCGATGACCGTGCTCGGCACGACGGCGGCCAACGCCGAGGGGCGGGGAGACATCCGGGTCACGAAGGGGGTGACCAACAACGGCAAGAACGTGATCGTGGGCGTCAGCAGGACGGTGACGTTCCCGATCAAGGTGACGGTCAGGGACGACTCGGGGGTCAAGCAGCTGTACCGGCTCGTCACCTTCTCCCACGCGACGGGAGGCGGCACGGCCGAGACGGTCGCCAAGTCGTGCAAGAAGCTGAGCGCCACCACGTCGGAATGCACGGCGACGGTCCGGCTCGTACCGGCGTACTTCCCCGACTACAGCGACGAGAACGCCAACGACGAGGCCGGCCGCTGGTGCGCGTACGGCAACGTGCAGGCCAACGACGGGGACTACTGGATCTTCGACTGCGTCGCCCCGTTCGAGCTCAAGCGCGCCGCGACCCTGACCGCGGCCGCGACCGGTCCGAGCCCGCTCACCGGCGGCAGGCAGGTCAAGGTCACCGGCACCCTGCGCCGGGCGGACTGGGAGGCGCTGAAGTACCGGGGGTACGGGGGCCAGAGCGTCCGGCTCCAGTTCCGGAAGGCGGGCGCGAGCGCGTACACGACCGTGAAGACGGTGAAGACGGACAGCTCGGGACGCCTCTCCGCGACCGTCACCGCGAGCGGTGCGGGCAGCTGGCGCTGGTTCTACCCGGGCACGTCCACCACCGCGCGGATCGCTTCGGCCGGTGCCACCGTGGCGTTCGAACCGGCGACGATGCGCGCACCGAAGGCGCCGTACGCCATGCACGCGGCCACGAAGGGCTGAGACGCGCCGGGGCGGCCGGGGCGACCACGTCCCCCCCCGCCCCGCCCCGTACGGTCTCGGCTTCACGCCCCGGACCGCATACGTTGGCCTTCACGGGACAACACGGAGGTGCCTTCGTATGCGGATCGCCACCACGATCTTCCTCACCGACGAGACGATCACCCCGGTGCGGCTGGCGCACCAGCTCGAACAGCGCGGGTTCGCCGGGCTGTACCTGCCCGAGCACACCCACATCCCGGTGAGCCGCGACACCCCCTACCCGGCGGGCGGCGAGCTGCCCCGTGAGTACGGCCGCACCCTGGACCCCTTCGTCGCGCTCGCCCAGGCCGCCGCGGTCACCGAGCGGCTGACCCTGGGCACGGGCATCACCCTGATCGCCCAGCACGACCCCATCGACCTGGCCAAGCAGATCGCCACCCTGGACCACCTCTCCGCCGGCCGCTTCACCCTGGGCATCGGCTACGGCTGGAACGTCGAGGAGGCCGCCGACCACGGCGTCGAGTGGTCCACCCGCCGCCGCCTGGGCCGCGAGCGCCTGGCGCTGATGCGGGCGCTGTGGGCGGAGGAGCCCACGGCGTACGAGGGTGAGTTCGGCTCCGTCCGCGCCAGCGAGGCCCACCCGAAGCCGCACCGGCCGCAGGGCCCGCGCACCCTGATCGGCGGCGCGGCGGGCCCCAGGCTGTTCGACCGGATCGCGGAGTCGGCCGACGGCTGGCTGCCCATCGGCGGCCGGGGCCTCTCGGAGTCCGTCCCCCTCCTCCGCACCGCCTGGGAGGCGGCCGGCCGCGACCCGAAGGACCTCCACGTCGTCCCGTACGCGGTCCTCCCGTCCCCCGGCAAACTGGCCCGCCTCGCGGACCTGGGCATCGAGGAGGTCGTCCTCCAGCTGCCCCCGGCCCCGGAACCGGAGGTCCTGCGGACGCTGGACGCATACGCGGCGTATCTGTAGGGCCCGCTGCTTCGACCCACGAGAGGGACACCATGGACGACGAACGGCTCGCCGCGTTCAGCCGCGAGCGGCTGGACGGGCGGCCGGTGCCGGACGATCTGCGCGTGCTGCTGCTGTCGCAGTGGGCGGGGCGCACGGAGCTCGCGCACCTGCTGGGCCTCGAATTCTTCGAGGAGGGCGAGCTTCACCCCTTCCTGGATACCGGCTACCTGAGCGAACAGGAGCTGGCGGACCCGGAGATGCGGGCGGTCAACGCCGGAGTCGCGCGGATGGCGGAGTACGGGAAACTCGTCGCCAAGGGCGGCAAGGGGTGGGTCGGCTACTGGGTGCATCCGGCGAACCGGCCGGTCGGCCGATCGAGTTGGATACGGAGTTCACGCTCTGGCAGATGGCCGGCTCCACCCTGACGGAGGCGGTGGCCTTCGAGCGGTCCGCCTACCAGGACGAACCGGACGAGCGTGTGGCGTACGGGCAGCTTGCCGCCGAACTGGGCGCGATGGGGTTGCCGTTGAGCGCGGCGAACTACGACGCCCTGGACGACAGCGACTGCACGGTGGACCCGGAGAAGCTGATGGAGACCCTGATCGAGGCGGAGCGCGCCGCGCTGGGGCTGGGGTGAGGGGTCGCTCGGCCTGGCGGCCCGCCTACACCACCAGCGCGTCCATCGTGGCAGGCGGGAGGGCCGGGTTCGCGGCGGCCCTGGGGGCCAGTTCGGCATCGTCGAGCAGTTCGGTGACCCGGGCCGGGGGGAGTCGGGGATGGCGGGCCGCGTCCGCGCGGACCAGCGGGTCCCGGTCGCGGGTGAGCCGGTCCGTCGTTTCCGGGCCGAGCCGTGGGTCGAGCAGGGCGAGGCGGCGGAGGGCCGGATCCTCGTCATCGGCGAATCGGGCGAGGCCCTTCCGGGGAAAGGCGGAGCGGCGCGTGAGGTGCCACCGGTGGCGGCCGGTGTACTCCAGGAAGCTGCGGAGCAACAGCGCGGCGGGGGCGTCCGGGTGGTTCTGGCACAGCAGTACCCGGACGCCGAGGTCCGGGTCGTCCGCGAGCTCTGCTACGAGGTCGGCCGGGAGCCCGGGGTCCCGGGCCGCCTGCCGCCGCAGGCACGGGTGCCCGGACAACGCGTCATGGCGCAGCTGCGCCGGGTCCGCGTACCGGAACCGGCAGTGTCCGTACTCCTCGTCCCCGGGCACCACGTAGTCGATCGCGGCCCGTTCCGCCTCGGTCAGCGCCGGATGGACGGAGAGGGCCAGACGTACGCCCGGGTCGGGGTCGACCGCGAGCGCGCCGCGCAGGGCGGGGGCGAGGTCGGGACGCTCGGCGACCCGTATCCGTACCTTCGGGTCGGCGTGCCGGGCGAGGAGGGCGACGGTCTCGGCCGGTGTACTGGTGTTGCCCGCCACCGCCCACGTGCCGTCCGTGTCCAGGGCGGCGGCCACCACGTCCGGGGCCAGTGCGCCGTGCATCAGCAGGTCCGAGCGTGCGTGGCAGGGGTGGTCGGGCAGATCTTCCCGCACCTCGTCCGGGTCTCGGCGCCGCTCCCACCACCGCTGGATGCGGGCCGACACCTCCCTGACACCCGGGTCCGGATCGGCCAGCAGCGCTGCCCGCGCCCAAGGCGCCAGCACATGCCAGTGCAGGCCGGCCACCCTCTGCCGGACCTTTGCCAGCGGATGGGTGGCCGTGCCCTGCCGGAACTCCAGGGACATCTGCCGCACCAGCCCGATCCCGATCAGGTCGTCCTCGTACGTCTCGAGGATCCGCGTGACGGTCCGGTCCGGCAGCGGTCTGACCGGACAGCCGTCCTCGTCCGGCAGAGGACCGTCGGCCAGATGCGCCCGGACGAACCAGTCGGGGTCGTCCACCAGCCGGGCCCGCTGCTCCGGTTCGGCGTGTCGGCTGCGGGCGAGGAAGCTCCGTGTGTACGGGTCCGGGTGCGCGACCACCGCGTCCACCACGGCCTCGGGCAGCGCCCGGTCCCTGCAGAGCGCCATCCGTACGGCGGCCGACTCGCCCGTGAGCAGCCGTAGCAGGATGTCCTCGGGGGCGGCCGGATTGAGTGCAAGGCCGGCGAGTCGGCGCTCGACGGGAGTGGCGGATCGTTCGATCTCGTCGGGAGTCACGGCGGGATGATGCCACGGACCCGGGCGCTCCGGGTCAGTCCCGGCGGGCCACGAACACGTACTCGCGGCCCGGGCGGTCGGGAGCGTCGCGGACTTCCTCGACGGTGTAGCCCTCAGCCTCCAAGTCCGCTTCGATCCCTTCCCGTTGCCGGAAGCGCAGCGTCGAGTCGGAGGTCAGCACCTGCCCGTTCGCCGCGAGCCGGTAGGTCCAGCGGAACGTGACGAGCGGCCCGGACACCTCGGTGACCTGCACCCACGTCTCCACCGGGCCGACCCCGTCGACCTCGGTCACGCCGTGGGACTGCTCCCGCGTCCACTCCTCCCAGGCCCGCCGCGCCGGCACCCGCGTCTCGAACACCAGCCGTCCGCCGGGCCGCAGCGCCTCGCGGGCGCCCCGCAGGGTGGCCCGCCAGTCCTCGGGGTCCACGATGGCCTGGGCCACGTTCGCGGTCATCGTCGCGAGGTCGACGCGCAGCGGCGGCAGTCGTGTGGCGTCGCCGCAGATCCACCGCACCCGTTCGCTGCCCGGCTTGGCCCGGGCGACATCGAGGGACGCCCGCGCGGGGTCGACCCCGACGACGTCCTTCCCGCGATCCGCCAGGAGCAGGGCGAACACCCCGGTCCCGCAGCCGATGTCGAGTACGCGGTGCGCGCCGAACTCCTCCGCCATCCGCACGTACGCGTCGAGGTCGCCGCGGTTCGGGTCGAGCGGGTCGTAGAGCGTGGCGAGGAGCGGGTGCGCGAAGCAGTCGTCGGCCATGGCGGGGAAGGCTAGGCGGAAGGACGCCGGAGCGCGAGCGGGTTTCGGTCTCCGGCGGCCTCTCGGTTGATCACAATGTGATCACTCGCCCTTCGCAACTTCCCCACATCTCGTTCGAGGTAATACGGTCACCTCACTCGATGAGGCATATGCCGAGACCTGTGGGGGGACTACATGCCGAAGGCGTTGAACCGGCGCGCGCGGATATGGATCGGCGGGGTGGCCCTGCTCGCCCTGGGGGCGGTCGGCTGTTCGGAGTCCGGGAAGGGCGACGCGGCGGCGAGCGCCCGACCGGCGCCCGCGGTCACGGTGACCGTCACGGCCACGGCCACGGCGACCGAGACCGCGACCCCCGCACCGGCGCCCACGGTGACCGAGACGAAGACCGTGAAGGTGCCCGGCCCGACCGTCACGACCACCGTCACCAAGGCGGCGTCCTCCGGGTCCCGGTCCGGAGGGAGCGGCGGTTCGTCCGGGGGCGGCGGCACCAAGGCCACCAGCACCTGCTCGATCCGCTCCAACGCGGGCAACTGCTACAGCGCGGGCCAGTTCTGCCGCAACAGCGACCACGGCGCCGTGACGACGAACGCGTCCGGTGCGCGGATCAGGTGCAGCCAGAGCGGAAGCTCCTGGCGGTGGACGTACGCCTGACCGCACCTGCTTCGGTCGCGCGTTCGGGGCCCGGTGGTAGCTTGGCAAGCCAGTTCTTGGCGTGTACATCCAAGCTAGGGAGTCCCATGCAGCAGTCCGTGCGGAGTCGGATGGCGGCCGGAGCGGCGGCTGGGGCGCTTGTCCTGTTCTTCGTCTCGGGCTGTTCCTCCAGCGTTGGCGGCGACGAACCCGTCAAGAAGCACGAGACCGCCGAACGGGCTTCCGCAGGACCGAAGGAGGAGGGCGGGCGTGCCCCCGGGGACGCGTCCTGCGAGGCCGGTGAGTCCGGCCGCTGCACGGTGACCGGCGGCGGCAAGTCGGACACGGACCACAAGAGCGGCGGCGGAACCGGCCGCGGTGGCGCCGCCGACCCCATGCCCAGCGCCTCCGCGCAGCCGACCGAGGCGGCGGGCGTGGACACCGGCACGTCCGGCTCCGTGGACCAGGCCGCAGTCGCCCGCCAGGGCAAGGCCGCCCTCGCGGCTCAGATGGGCAAGGAGCCCGACGCCTTCAGCTGCCCCGGAAACCTGCCCGCCGAGGTCGGCGCCACGGTGCGCTGCCGACTGACCCACGGCGGTACGCGGTATGGAGTCACCGTCACCGCGAAGTCGGTGGTCGGCGGCAAGGTCACCATGGACTTCAAGGTGGACGGGACTCCGGGCGGCTGAGGGGCCGGGCGCGCCCGGCGCGGACCCGGTGACCGGCGCGTCA
>NZ_JBMNDO010000028.1:0-78348 GCF_052542855.1 Streptomyces sp. SAS_281 | reverse complement strand
CCCCCCCCCCCCCCCCCCCCCCCCCCCCCCCCCCCCCCCCCCCCCCCCCCGCGTCCGGGGCCCTTCAGGGTGTTGCAGAAGGCTCGGTTCTGGGCATCTCGCACCACCCTTCAGGGCCTGTCCGGCGGGCCGGGGGCGGTCAGGCCCTGGCCGTCGCGGCGTTCCCGTTCCAGCGCGTCGACGATCCGGGCCAGGTCCGCGGGTGCGGCGGCCAGCCGGACCGGTGTGCCGGCGTCGTCCAGCTCGGCGATGTGCCAGTCCCGGGGGACGGTGTCGCCGTCGCTGCCCCGGGCCCGCCGCACGGCCGTGACGGTGAGCCGGTCCGCGGGGATGCGGCGGGCGGCGAAGCGGCCCGGGCCCGCATGGGGCGTCACGGCCGGCGGGCCGCCGCCGACGACCACGTGGGTGCCGAAGTGGTTCGGGTTGTACGCGCCGGCCTCCAGGAACCGGGCGGCCAGGAAGTGGTCGCGCCCGTCCGGGGCGGCGGCCGTGGCCTCGCCCGGGGCACGGAGGCGGGTGGCCCGCCAGGCGAGGGTGAGCCCGGCCGCGGTGACCGCCGTGCCCGCCGCCGCCCAGACCACCCTCACCGGCGAGCCCAGCGGGTCCGTGGCGTACTGGTGGAGCAGGGGCAGCAGCCACACGGCCGTCACGCCGAGCGCGTACGCGAACGGAAGGGCGGAGGGCAGCACCTCGTCGTCCCGCAGCCCGCGCCCGCGCCTGCGGACCAGCAGCCGGGCCCCCGCGTATCCCGCGCCCAGCAGGCAGAGCGCGGAGAAGACGGCGAGTTCCCCGGGGCTGATGAGGTGGTCGTGCCAGACCCGGTGCTCGCCGGTGACCGTCCTGGCCGAGCCGTGCCAGAAGACCAGCTCCACCTTCTCCCCGGCGCGGAACGCGGCGGCGTCGTCCCGGGAGACCCCGAGCCGGTGGACCGGGCGGTCGTCGGTGAAGTACAGCCAGCTGGTGCCCTTGCCCTGATGGACGTCGGTCCGCTCGATCACCCCGTCGAAGGTGGTCAGGCAGTCGCGGCGCTCGGCGGCCGGGGTGGCGGCGGTGCAGGGCACGGCCGCCCGCCACGCCCGCTGCTCCGACGCGGCGTCCGCCACGTACGACGCGGCCACGGCCGAGGCGGCGAGCAGCACCGCGCACACGATCCAGGCGGCGAGCGGCCGGCGCCCCGCCGACCGGGACGTGATGACGGGCGCCCGGTCGGACGCCGGGGCCCCGTGACGGCGGTGCAGAGCGCGCAGCGCCCTCAGGTCCGCGTCGAACGCCGCATCGTCGTTCCCGCCCACCGGCAGGGGCGGCAGCCACGCCCGTCCGTCGTCCAGCAGCACGCTCACGCGGTGGATGTCCTGGTTCCGCCCGGGCTGCACGTACCGGCGCAGATCCACGATCCGGGACCACGGCACCGTACGGCGGCGCAGCAGGGTCCGGGAGCGCAGTCCGTACGCGCCCGCGGTGAGCCGCGCGGTGGCCGCGTACAGGAAGCACAGCCCCGCCAGGGCGACCACGAGCCCTGCGATGAACCACGGATCGGCCTCGTCCAGGTGTCCCGCGCGCAGCGCGGCCACGGCCGCTCCGGCGGCGCCCGCCCCGGCGCCCCACCCCATTACGCGCCGTGCCGGAACCCGGCAGATCACTTCCCCGGTCTCGGTCATGGCCGAAGAGTGCCATCAGCCCGCCGCCGGGCACATGTGGGGGTTACGGAAGACTGGGCGGCCCTCATCCTGCCGGTCCGTCACCGGAGGTCTCCTTCGCCGCCGGGGGCTCCTGGGCGCGCTGGCGGCGCTGGGCCGCGCGCCACAGCGCCTTCTGGGTGATCAGCGTCAGCGTGCCGGCGAGGACGATGCCGCCCAGGTTCTCCGCGAGCTGGCGCGCGGACCCGGACATCTGGGTGTAGTCGCTGTAGCTGAAGGCCACCGCCGCGTTGGCGGCGGCCGGGACGGTCGTCACCGAGATGGCGACGCCGATCAGCGCGCCCGACTTCGCCGAGGTGAGCGAGAGCGTCCCGGCGATGCCCGCGAGGAAGGCGACGACGAACGACAGCCAGTCCGGCTGCCAGACGAACGAGGTGTTGGGCCGGTCGGCCTCGATCATGCTCTCCTCGAAGAGCCCGAGCAGGTCCATCAGCCAGGAGAAGCCGGCGGTCAGCGCCATGGCCGCCGCGAATCCGCCGACCAGGGCCCACAGCGAGCGCCACACGAGGCGCGGGGCGCGCTGAACCAGCGCCGTCGAGATCCCGGCCAGCGGCCCGAACTCCGGGCCCACCGCCATCGCGCCCACGATGAGGATCGCGTTGTCGAGCATCACACCGCAGGCCGCGAGCATCGTGGCGACGGCGAGGAACGCCAGGTAGGTGACGCTGAACGTGGACTCCTCGTGGGTCGCCTCGGACAGCTCCTCCCACAGCACCGCGTCCGCGCCCTCACCGGGCGCCGCCTCCTCGGCCCGCTCGGCGCACGCGGAGAGCGTGAGGTCCACGTCGTTCACGGTGATCGCCCCGAACCGGTCGACCCCCAGCCGCCGCAGCGCCCCGATCAGCTCGTCGCCCGCCTCGCGCGCCACGTCGCACAGCACCACGTCGCCGGCCGGATCGCGGGCCACACCCGGCAGCACCACGAGGTGGGCGGTGCCGGCCGTCCGCTCCAGCAGGCTCGTCACCTCGTCCGTGTGGTCGGCGGGCACGATCAGGCGCAGATGCAGCACGGCGCGAGCCTTTCGGAGTCAGAGCTTGCGCAGTGACAGCCGCTGCACCTTGTGGTCGGGCCCCTTGCGCAGCACCAGCGTGGCACGCCCGCGGGTCGGCGCCACGTTCTCCACGAGATTCGGCCGGTTGATGGTCCGCCACATGGTGGCCGCGTACTCCATCGCCTCCGCCTCGGAGACCTGGGTGTACTTCCGGAAGTACGAGGACGGGTCCTGGAACGCCGTCTCGCGCAGCTTGCGGAAGCGGTTGAGGTACCAGGTCTCGATGTCCTCCGTCCGGGCGTCCACGTACACGCTGAAGTCGAAGTAGTCGGCGAGCCCCACCCTGGTGCGGCCGTCCTTGCCGGGCAGGGCGGGCTGCAGGACGTTCAGCCCCTCCACGATCAGGATGTCCGGGCGCCGTACGGTGAGCCGTTCGCCGGGCACGATGTCGTAGATCAGGTGGGAGTAGACGGGGGCGGTGACCTCGTCCTTGCCGGCCTTGATGTCGGCGACGAAACGGGTGAGGGCGCGCCGGTCGTACGACTCCGGGAACCCCTTGCGCGACATCAGGCCGCGCGCGTGGAGCTCCTTCATCGGCAGCAGGAACCCGTCGGTGGTGACCAGTTCGACCCGGGGGTGCTCCGGCCAGCGGGCCAGCAGCGCCCGGAGGATGCGCGCGGTGGTGGACTTGCCCACGGCGACGCTGCCCGCGACGCCTATGACGAACGGGGTGCCGCGCTGCGCGCCCTGCCCGTTGCCCGCGTCCCCGAGGAAGGTGTTGAGGGCGCCGCGCAGCCCGGAGGTGGCCTGCACGTACAGGTTCAGCAACCGCGAGAGCGGCAGGTAGACGTCCCGCACCTCGTCGAGGTCGATGACGTCGCCGAGCCCGCGCAGCCGCTCCACCTCCTCGGCGGTCAGCGGCAGCGGCGTCCTGTCGCGCAGCGCGCTCCACTCCGCCCGGGAGAGGTCGACGTACGGCGTCGCCGCGTGCTCGGCGCGCCGGGGGCTCCGTGCGGGTGAGGTGATCACGTCTTCATTGTCGCGGGAGTTCTCCGGGAGCGGGGGGTGGGCTCGGTCACGTGGGGGAGCGGGTGCACCGGTGCGGGCCCGGTTCCGGCGCCGCCGGCGGCCTGCCCGCCTTTCCCGCACGCGGAACCGTTCTCCGGCGGTGGACCTCCGGGGGGCCGGCCCACCACGGGCGCCGCGGTGTCGTCCGGTGACCGCGTCGATGCCGGCGGAGCGGGCGGGCTCGTCAGGGGGACGCGCGCACGGCCCAGGTGGATCCGGACCGCTTCTCGGCGGAACGGCGCCGGCCGGGCACCCGAGGGGTGTCCGGCCGGTCGTGCGTGCGGGGCGGGTCAGTCCGTGCCGGACTCCATCGCCGCGCGGTCCAGCATCTCGTCCTGGTCCGAGACCTCGCCGCGCGAGGCGATCGCCTCGGCGCCGCCCTCGGGGAGCTGGCCGATCAGGCCGGTCGCGGCGGCCTGGGCCGCGCCGATCGTCGGGTTCGCGGTGCCGATCATGCCGAGGCCCGCGTACTGCTCCAGCTTGGCGCGGGAGTCCGCGATGTCCAGGTTCCGCATGGTGAGCTGGCCGATGCGGTCGACCGGGCCGAAGGCGGAGTCCTCGGTGCGCTCCATGGACAGCTTGTCCGGGTGGTAGCTGAACGCCGGGCCCGTGGTGTCGAGGATCGAGTAGTCCTCGCCGCGCCGCAGCCGCAGGGTGACCTCGCCGGTGACGGCCGTACCGACCCAGCGCTGGATCGACTCGCGGACCATCAGCGCCTGCGGGTCCAGCCAGCGGCCCTCGTACATCAGCCGGCCGAGGCGGCGGCCCTCGTTGTGGTACTGGGCGAGGGTGTCCTCGTTGTGGATGGCGTTGACCAGGCGCTCGTACGCGGCGTGCAGCAGGGCCATGCCGGGGGCCTCGTAGATGCCCCGGCTCTTGGCCTCGATGATCCGGTTCTCGATCTGGTCGGACATGCCCAGGCCGTGGCGGCCGCCGATGGCGTTCGCCTTCAGGACCAGGTCGACGGCGGTGTCGAACTTCTCGCCGTTGATCGTGACCGGGCGGCCCTGGTCGAAGCCGATCGTGACGTCCTCGGTCTCGATCTCGACCGACGGGTCCCAGAACCGCACGCCCATGATCGGATCGACGGTCTCCACACCGGTGTTCAGGTGCTCCAGCGTCTTGGCCTCGTGGGTGGCGCCCCAGATGTTGGCGTCGGTGGAGTACGCCTTCTCGGTGCTGTCCCGGTAGGGCAGACCGTGGGCGACCAGCCACTCCGACATCTCCTTGCGGCCACCGAGCTCCGTCACGAACTCGGCGTCCAGCCACGGCTTGTAGATGCGCAGGTGCGGGTTGGCCAGCAGGCCGTAGCGGTAGAACCGCTCGATGTCGTTGCCCTTGAACGTGGAGCCGTCGCCCCAGATCTGGACGTCGTCCTCCAGCATCGCCCGGACCAGGAGCGTGCCGGTGACCGCGCGGCCCAGCGGTGTGGTGTTGAAGTAGGCCCGGCCGCCGGAGCGGATGTGGAACGCCCCGCACGTCAGCGCGGCCAGGCCCTCCTCGACGAGTGCGGCGCGGCAGTCGACCAGGCGGGCGAGCTCGGCGCCGTACGTCTTGGCGCGGCCCGGGACCGAGGCGATGTCGGGCTCGTCGTACTGGCCGATGTCGGCGGTGTAGGTGCACGGGACGGCACCCTTGTCGCGCATCCACGCGACCGCGACCGAGGTGTCGAGGCCGCCCGAGAAGGCGATGCCGACGCGTTCGCCGGTGGGCAGGGAGGTGAGGACCTTGGACATAGGAAGATTATGCATCATCTCGCATGATCATGCAACGCCCTCCCTCCCCGCACGTCCCGGCGGGCTACTTCCGCCAGAACAGGTGGTGCGTCATCCCGCTCGGGCTGGGCACGACGTCCAGGTGGAAGCGGTCGCGCAACTCGTCCGGCGAGTCCCACAGCCGCAGGCCCGACCCCAGCTTCTGCGGCGCCACCGCGATGTGCAGGGTGTCGACCAGGTCGGCGTCCAGGAACTCCCGGACGGTCGTCACCCCGCCGCCGAGCCGGACGTCCTTGCCCTGCGCGGCCTCCCGGGCCCGGGCGAGGACGTCGGCGGGCTCGCCGGTCACGAAGTGGAACGTGGTGTCGGAGAGCGTGAAGGAGGGGCGCGTGTGGTGCGTCAGGACGAACACCGGGGTGTGGAACGGCGGCTCGTCGCCCCACCAGCCCTGCCACTCGTGGTTCTCCCACGGGCCGCGCTGCGGACCGAACTTGTTGCGGCCCATGATCTCGGCGCCGATGTTGTGCGAGAAGTCCCGCGTCAGGTAGTCGTCCAGTCCCCGGCTGCCGCCCGCGTCGGTCCGGTTCGGCCAGCTCGCCGTCGCCCCGGCCCAGGCGAACAGCTGTCCCGGGTCGACATGCCCGAAGGGCCGCTCCAGGGTCTGGTTCTCCCCGCAGGCGACGCCGTCGGCGGAGACGGTGAAGTTCTGGACCTTCAGCAGTTGAGGCATGGGTGCTCTTCTCCCGGTGATGGGTGACAACGCAAGGGGTGACTCCTCGGGCGGCCCGGACTCATCGCCGTGCACCGTCCCGCCGGCTCATCCCACCGTAAGCACCGCGTTCCCCCGCACCCGGCGCGCCCGGATGTCCGCGACGGTGTCCCCGGTGCGCGACCAGTCACGGACCGAGCCGACCTCCGGGTGCAGCCGCCCGCCCGCCACCAGCCGTACCAGGGTGGCGAGTTCGGCGGCATACGTGGTGTCGGCGCGGGTGTAGTCGAAGTGGGCGATGCGGGCCTGGGCGGGGCCGCCGAAGAAGTCGAAGAAGTCCAGCGTGACGGGGGTCCGGGCGGCCTGGCCGAACCAGACCAGCAGGCCGCCCGGGACCAGCCGGGCCAGCGCGGCCGGCAGCGAGTCCCCGCCCACCGACTCCAGGACCACGTCGTAGGGCCCCTCCGCGTCGTCCGGCGACGTCACCACCGCCTCGGCCCCCAGCTCCAGCAGCCGCGCCCCGCGCTCCCGGGTCGCGCTGACCGCCGTCACCGCCGCGCCGGAGGAGGCCGCCAGCTCGGTGACGTAGTGGCCGACGCCCCCGCTCGCCCCGGTGAGCAGGACCCGCCGCCCCGCCACCGGGCCCGCCGCGCGGAGCAGGCGCAGCGCGGTGATCCCGGCCAGTGGGAGGGCCGCCGCCGTCACCGCGTCGACGCTGTCGGGGAGCGCGGCGAGGCTGTGCACCGGGACGGCGACGCGCTCGGCCCAGCCGTACGCGGGCGGGTGGGCGACGACCCGGGTCCCGGCGGCCGGGCCGGTACCGTCGGCCGCCGCCCGTACGACCGTGCCGGCCACGTCCTTGCCGGGCCGCCAGCCGGGCCACCGGCGGTCGAGTTGCCCGTCGAGCTGGAAGGTCTCGCCGCGGTTGACGGAGTACGCCTCGACCGCGACCAGGGCTTCGTCGGCGGCGGGGGCGGGCTCGGGGGCCTCGCCGATGCGGACGGTGCCGCCCGCTTCGGCGGTGGGGAGTTGTGCGCGCATGCCGGGCTCCTCAGGCGAAGACGACGTGGTGGGCGTGGAGGGTGTCGAAGTGCTCCCGGACGGCGGCGATACGGCCGTCGCGCACGGTGAACACGGCCAGGCAGTGCTGGTCGTAGCGGGCGCCCTTCCGGGTCAGCCCGCGCGTCCGCCACTCCGCGAGCACCCGTTCGCCCTCCGCGAGGACGCCGAGGAATTCGATCTCCATCGTCTCCGGCACCAGCCGGGCGGTCATCGCCGCCACGAACTCGTCGAAGATCTCGTCCGGGCCGGTCCAGGTGCCCGAGACCGGGAGGTCTCCGGCGAGCGTCCAGGTGGCATCGGCGTCGAAGAACGCCTTCAGCCGGTCCATGTCGCCCGCGGCGAGGCTCTTCATGTAGTCGAGGACGACGTCCTTGGGGGTGCTGTGCATGATCGTGGTTCCTTCCGGGGCTTTGTGTTCCTCCGATGCCTGAACGCTACGAAGACCGGGGCCGCGCAGGGAAAGACCTGTTCCCGATCGCTCCAGAACCGCCCGGCATCACCGCACGTCATATGCTGTTCGGCATGTCGGATCTACGGCGCCTGCGCTACTTCCTCGCCGTGGCCGGGGAACGCAACTTCACCCGCGCCGCCGAGCGCCTGCACATCGCGCAGCCCGCGCTCAGCCGCCAGATACGGGAGCTGGAGAGGGAGTTGGGTGTCCGGCTCCTGGACCGCACCACGCACTCCGTCGAACCCACGGAGGCCGGGCGGCTGTTGATGGAGCGCGGCGCGGCCCTCTGCGAGGAGGCGGACCGCCTCTGGCGCGACGTGCGCGGCTTCGCCGGGGGCGAGAGCGGCACCCTGGTGCTCGGCTACAGCATGGGTACGAGTTACGGGACGGCCCCCGCGATCCTCGCCGCCCTGAAGGACCGGCTGCCCGGCATCACCGCCGACACCCGGCTGCTGTCCACCGCCGAGATCCTGGCCGGTGTCGCCGACGGCACCCTCGACGCGGGCCTGGTCCGCTGCCCGCCGCCGACGCCGGAGCTGGTGCGGACGCTCGTACGGCTGGAACCGCAGGGCGTCCTGATGTCCGCCGACCACCGCCTCGCGCCACGCCCGGCCGTGGACCCGGCCGAGCTGTCCGCCGAAACGCTCCTCATCCACCCGCGCGAGGCCAACCCGGGCCACTACGACGCGATCACCGCCCTGCTGGCCGAGGCGGGCGCCACCCCCGCACTCCTCCTCCGGCCCCTGACGTTCGACGCCGGCCACACCCCGGTCGCCCGGGGCGACGCGGTCTCGGTCGTCGGCGACTCCGCCGCCCCCACCCTCCCCGCCGGCCTCGTCTGGCGCCCCCTGACCGGGGGAGCGGCCATCGAACTCCACCTCCTCACCCGGGGCCGGGGCGGCCGTCAGGTGACCGCCCGACTCCTGCGCGTGGCGGGGGAGGTGGCGCGGGACGGGGGGTGGCTGCGGTCACCGGGGGCGGCGGGGTGACCCGGGGCCCGTCGGGTCACCAGGGGATGACGGCGAGGGCTTCCACTTCCATGAGCAGGTCCGGCCGGAAGAGCGCGGCCACCTGTACGGCCGTGCTGGCCGGGGGGCGCGCCACGTCGACATGGGCGTCCCGCGCGACGCGGATGGCCGGCAGGAACGCCACGTCGGTGACGTAGTAGGTGAGCTTCGCGACGTCGGCGAACGTCGCCCCGCCCGCCTCCAGGCAGCGCTTCAGATTCTCGAAGACCTGACGCGCCTGGGCGGCTGGATCGCCCTCCCCGACCAGATTCCCCTTCTCGTCCAGCGCGATCTGCCCCGAGACCGCGACGAGCCTGCCCTCGCCCACGACGACATGGCTGTACCCCTGGGCCGGGGCGACGCCGTCCGGCGCCACGTGGGTCAGCATGGTCTCGACGGAATCCTCTGCTTCGTCCTGCACGGTGCTCCCTCTCGTCCGGCCGTTCCGACGGGCCAACGATAGGCGGTGCGGCAGGTGTTGGCGGGCGGCCCGCTACCCCCGGAACGGCCGGTACGTCAGCTGCTTCACCCGGCGCAGGAGCGGCATCGACTCCACGTGCTCGACGCCGTCCAGGCCGCCCAGGCGTTCGCTGAGGTAGCGGTAGAAGTGGGCCGAGTCGCGGGTGATCACGACCGCGACCAGGTTGGACGGGCCCGTGGTGGCCGCCGCGTACGCCACCTCCCGGTCGGCGGCCAGCGCCGTGCCCACCGCGTGCAGGGCGCGGGGCGCGGCGGTGACGTAGAGCATGCTCGCGTTGCGGTGTCCGATGTGGTCGGAGTCGAACTCCACGTCCACGTACAGCGCGCCCGAGGCCACCAGCCGGGCCAGCCGGCGCCGGACCGCCGATTCCGAGAGGCCGGTCGCCCGCTGGAGTTCCGGGTACGTGGCCCGGCCGTCCCGTTCCAGCGCGGCGACCAGGGGCTCGTCGGCGGCGGTGATGACGGCGGGGCCGGGCGGGGCGGGGGAGGGCGCCGGGGTGAGGGCGGCGGCCTCCTCCGGGGTCAGCGCCCCGCTCTTGTGCAGCCAGCCGGCGGGGCCCCCGTAGAACCGGTGCAGCAGCTGGTGCGCGCGGATGTCCACGATGTGCGGGGTGCGCGGCAGCTTGCCGATGAGCAGGTCGTCCGCGTCGTTCCGGCTGCGCACGTTGACCGTGCACGTCACCTCCGTGCCGCCCGACGTCAGCCCGATCCACGACGTGTCGGGCCGCTTGGCGAGCGCCTCCGCGATCGGCATCGCGCCCTCCGGCGCGCACCGCACCCGCAGCAGCCAGTGCTCGAACGACTCCTCGGCGGCCGCGCACCGCACGCCCACCACCCGCAGCCCGGCCTCCGTGCGCAGCGAGCGGAAGCGGCGCGCGACCGTCTGGTCGGAGACGCCGAGGACGGCCGCGATCCGGCTGAAGGGCGCGCGGGCGTCCAGTTCCAGCGCGTGCAGGATGCGCACGTCCAGGGCGTCACCTCGGACGGGTGATTCCACTTCAGAAGGGCCCTTCCATGTCGGATTCCGGCGCCCGGCCGGCATTGGCTGGGGATTCCGGACGCGGCCGTCCGATCGTACGTACGAGGGTGGCCGCCGGCCACCACGCCGAAGCCGTACGGGAGAAGGATCAAGGACATGCGTAAGTGGGGGCCGCTCACCGCGGTCTGTCTGGGGACGTTCATGCTGCTGCTGGACGTCACGATCGTCATCGTGGCACTGCCCGACATGGCGAAGGCGCTCGGCGCCTCGCTCTCCGATCTGCAATGGGTCATCGACGGCTACGCCCTGGCCCTCGCCGCCCTGCTCCTCGGCACAGGCGCGGCGGCCGACCGGCTCGGCCGGCGCCGGGTCCACGTCGTCGGCGTCGTGCTCTTCGCCGCCGCCTCGCTGGCCTGCGGGCTCGCCTCGTCGCCGGGTCTGCTGGTGGCGGCGCGCGGGGCCCAGGGCGTGGGGGCCGCCGCGATGTTCGCGACGACGCTGCCGCTGCTCGCCTCGGTGTACCGGGGCAAGGACCGGTCCGTGGCGCTCGGGCTCTGGGGCGCGGTGGCCGGGGGAGCCGCCGCGATCGGGCCCGTGGTCGGCGGGCTGCTCGCCGAGGGGCCCGGCTGGCGGTGGATCTTCTTCGTCAACCTGCCCGTGAGCGTCGCCGCGATCTGGCTGACCCTGCGGACCGTGCCCGAGTCGCACGGGGCGCGGGACCGGCGCACCGACTGGGCGGGGACCGTCGCCTTCGCGGTGTTCGCCGGGGCCGGCACGTACGCCGTCGTGCGGGCGGGCAGCGTCGGCTGGGCGTCCGGGCAGACGCTCGCCACGTTCGGGACCGCCGCGCTCGCCCTGGTCTGCTTCGTGCTGGTGGAGCTGCGCGTCGCGCACCCGCTGCTGGACCTGTCGCTGTTCCGCACCTCGGCGTTCACCGGGGTGATGGCCGGGTCGCTCGCCTTCAACATGGCGGCCTTCGGGGTGCTGCCGTACACCTCGATCTGGCTGCAGACGGTCCTCGGACTCAGCCCGGTCCAGGGCGGCCTGGCGGTCCTGCCGCTCGCCGCGACCTCGTTCGTGGTCGCCGCCGCCGGCGGCCGGCTGCTGCACGGGGTGCAGCCGCGGTTCACCATCGGCATCGGACTCGCCCTCATCGGCGCGGGCACCCTCGCCCAGGCGGTCCTGGGCGCGGGCTCCTCCTGGCCCGCCCTGATCCCCGGCCTGGCGCTCGCGGGCATCGGCACGGGGCTGGTCTCGCCGGCCATCGCGGGCGCGGCGCTCGCCGCGGTCCCGCCGGAGCGGGCCGGTATGGCGGGCGGCGCGGTCAACACCTTCCGCCAGCTCGGTTACGCCTTCGGGGTCGCCGTGCTCGGGACGGTGCTGACCTCCCGGATGGCGGAGAGCCTGGGCGACGGGGAGTCCCACGCCCTGGCGGGCGGCGGCGCGGCGGGGCTGCGGGCCGCCGGGATGCCGGAGCACGCGCTGCGGACGGCGTTCGCCTCGGGGCTGAACACGGCCGCGGTGGTGGCCGGTGCGGTGGGGATCGTCGCGGGCGCGGCGGTGCTGCTGCTGGTGAAGGGGGAGCGGCCGGCGGCCCCGGCCGAGGTGGGGGAACCCGTGCCGGTACGCGCCGGATAGCGCTCCGGTCGGCTTGAAATAGGGGTTACTTCTGCGACTATGCGAAGAACAGGGGCTGGTGACCAAGAAGGGACCACTATGTGCGGAATCGTGGGTTACGTCGGCGGTCAGTCGGCGCAGGACGTCGTCGTCGCGGGCCTCAAGCGGCTGGAGTACCGGGGCTACGACTCCGCCGGCATCGCCGTCCTCGCCGACGGCGGGCTCGCCTCCGCCAAGAAGGCCGGGAAGCTGGTCAACCTGGAGAAGACGCTGAGCGAGCAGCCGCTCCCGGCCGGCACCGCCGGAATCGGCCACACCCGCTGGGCCACCCACGGCGGACCCACGGACGCCAACGCCCACCCGCACCTGGACAACGCCGGCCGTGTCGCCGTCGTCCACAACGGGATCATCGAGAACTTCGCCGCCCTGCGCGCCGAGCTCGGTGAGCGCGGCCACGACCTGCTCTCCGAGACCGACACCGAGACCGTCGCCCACCTCCTCGCCGAGGCGTACAGCCAGAGCGGGGAGCCGGCGGAGGCCATGCGCCAGGTGTGCCGCCGCCTCGAAGGGGCGTTCACCCTGGTCGCGGTCTTCGCGGACGCGCCGGACGTGGTGGTCGGCGCCCGGCGCAACTCCCCGCTCGTCGTGGGGCTCGGGGACGACGAGTCCTTCCTCGCCTCCGACGTCGCCGCGTTCATCGAGCACACCCGGTCCGCGATCGAACTGGGCCAGGACCAGGTCGTGGAGCTGCGCCGGGACGGCGTCCTCGTCACCGGCTTCGACGGCCGGCCCGCCGAGGTGCGCGAGTACCACGTGGACTGGGACGCCTCGGCGGCCGAGAAGGGCGGGTACGCCTCCTTCATGCTCAAGGAGATCGCCGAGCAGCCGAAGGCGGTCACCGACACGCTCCTCGGCCGCATCGACCCCGAGGGCACCCTCCACCTGGACGAGGTCCGCATCACGCGCGGCGAGCTGCGCGAGGTCGACAAGGTGGTGATCGTCGCCTGCGGCACCGCGTACCACGCCGGGATGATCGCCAAGTACGCCATCGAGCACTGGACCCGTATCCCCTGCGAGACCGAACTGGCCAGCGAGTTCCGCTACCGCGACCCGATCCTGGACCCGCACACCCTGGTCGTCGCCATCTCGCAGTCCGGCGAGACCATGGACACCCTGATGGCCCTGCGGCACGCCCGCGAACAGGGCGCGAAGGTGCTCGCCATCTGCAACACCAACGGCTCCACCATCCCCCGTGAGTCCGACGCCGTCCTCTACACCCACGCCGGGCCCGAGGTCGCCGTCGCCTCCACCAAGGCGTTCCTCACCCAGCTCGTCGCCTGCTACCTCGTCGCCCTCTACCTCGGCCAGGTGCGCGGCACCAAGTGGGGCGACGAGATCCGCACCGTCATCCGGCAGCTCTCGGAGATCAGCGGCTCGGTCGAACGGGTCCTGGAGACCATGGAGCCGGTCCGGGAGCTGGCCCGTTCCCTCGCCTCCCACGACACCGTGCTCTTCCTCGGCCGCCACGTCGGCTACCCGGTCGCCCTGGAAGGCGCGTTGAAGCTCAAGGAACTCGCGTACATGCACGCCGAGGGGTTCGCCGCCGGCGAGCTGAAGCACGGGCCGATCGCGCTCATCGAGGACGGGGTGCCCGTCGTCGTCGTGGTCCCGTCCCCGGCCGGGCGGTCCGTGCTGCACGGCAAGATCGTCTCGAACATCCAGGAGATCCGGGCCCGGGGCGCCCGCACCGTCGTCATCGCCGAGGAGGGCGACGACGAGGTCGTCCCGTACGCCGACCACCTCATCCGCGTCCCCGCAACGCCTACGCTGCTTCAGCCGCTGGTCGCCACCGTGCCGTTGCAGGTCTTCGCCTGCGAACTCGCGACGGCCCGCGGCAACGAGGTGGACCAGCCGCGCAATTTGGCGAAGTCCGTCACCGTGGAGTGAGCCGAGACGAGCAGTGAGGGTGGGTACGTGATCATCGGGGTCGGGATCGACGTGGCGGAGATCGAGCGGTTCGACGCGGCACTGGAGCGTACGCCGCAACTCGCCTCGCGGCTGTTCGTGGCGGCGGAGCTGCTGCTGCCGAGCGGCGAGCGGCGCGGGATCGCCTCGCTGGCCGCCCGGTTCGCCGCGAAGGAGGCCCTGGCGAAGGCGCTCGGCGCGCCCGGCGGGCTGCTGTGGACGGATGCCGAGGTGTACGTGGAGGAGAGCGGGCAGCCGCGGCTGCGGGTGCGCGGCACGGTGGCGGCCCGCGCCGCGGAGCTGGGGGTGCGGCAGTGGCATGTGTCGCTCAGCCACGACGCGGGGGTGGCGTCCGCGGTGGTGATCGCGGAGGGGTGACGGGGGCTCCGCCCCTGTGGCCTCGGGTGCTCCGGCGGGCCGGTTCCGTCCTCAATCGCCGGACGGGCTCGATGTGGCCGGTCGCCGTCGTGAGTGCTCGCCGGACGGGCTTGACGTGGCCGGTCGCCGCTCGGCGGTGCCGCCCATCGCCTGCGTGGGGTTCTCAACCTGCGTACGTTGGAAGGCATGCGTACCGCCTACAGCGTTGACACCGTACGGGCCGCCGAGCGGGCTCTCATGGCACGGCTCCCCGAAGGGGCGCTGATGCAGCGTGCCGCCGCCGGGCTCGCCGCCGCCTGCGCCGATCTGCTGCGCCGGGCCGGCCGGGTCTACGGCTCCCGCGTCGTCCTCCTCGTCGGCACCGGCGCCAACGGCGGCGACGCCCTGTACGCCGGAGCCCGGCTCGCCCGGCGCGGCGCGGGCGTGGTCGCCGTGCGGGTCGCCCCGGGCCGGGCCCACGAGGGCGGCAGCGCGGCCCTGCTCGCGGCGGGCGGACGCGTGGTCGACGGTGCGGAGAGCACCGCCCACGCGGACTGGGCCGGGCGCATCGACCTCGTCGTGGACGCCGTCACCGGCATCGGCGGACGCGGCGGACTGCGCCCCGAGGCCGCCGGGCTGGTCCGGAAGTACACCGCGCACGGCGCGCCCGTCGTCGCCGTCGACCTGCCCAGCGGGGTCGAGGCGGACACCGGCGAGGTGACCGGCGAAGCGGTGCGCGCGGACGCCACCGTCACCTTCGGCGCGTACAAGCCGGCGCTGCTCGTGGACCCGGCCGCCGAACGGGCCGGGGCGCTGCGCCTGGTGGACATCGGGCTCGGGCCCGAACTCCCCGAGGTGCCCGACCTGGAAGCCCTCCAGTACGCGGACGTGGCCGCGCTGCTGCCCGTGCCGGCCGCCGAGAGCGACAAGTACCGGCGCGGTGTCGTCGGCATCGCCGCGGGATCGACGCGCTACCCGGGCGCCGCCGTGCTCGCCGTCTCCGGGGCGCTGCGCGGCGGTGCGGGCGCCGTGCGCTACGCGGGCCCCGGCGGTGAGGCGGTCATCGCCCGGCACCCGGAGACCCTGGTCCACGCGGGCCGCCCCTCCGAGGCCGGGCGGGTGCAGGCGTGGGTCGTCGGCCCCGGGCTCGGCGACGGCACCGAGGCCGTGGCGGCCGTCTCCGACGTGCTGGCCACCGAGGTGCCGGTGCTGGTCGACGCGGACGGGCTGCGGCTCCTCGACCCGGACGTGGTCCGGGGCCGTACCGCGCCCACCGTCCTCACCCCGCACGCCGGGGAGGCCGCCGCGCTGCTCGGCGTGGCACGCGAGGAGGTCGAGGCCGGGCGGCTTGCCGCCGTACGGGAGCTGGCCGGGCGGTTCGGCGCCACGGTGCTGCTCAAGGGCTCGACCACCCTCGTCGCCACGGACACCCCGCACACCCCGGTCCGCGTCAACCCGACCGGCACCCCGTGGCTGGCCACCGCCGGCAGCGGCGACGTGCTCTCCGGCCTCACCGGGTCCCTGCTCGCCGCCGGGCTCGCCCCGCTCGACGCCGCGTCCGCCGGGGCCTATCTGCACGGGCTCGCCGCCCGCCGCGCGGCCGACGGCTCCCCGCTCGCCGCGATGGACGTCGCCGACGCGATCCCCGGGGCGTGGCGGGACGTCCGCGCCTGAGCGAAGCTGAGGAGAACGACCGCCGAGGAGAGGTGACCGGCCGTGAGCAGCAGCGGTGACGTGCGCGTGCGCCGGGTGTACGACGGGGTGGAGGAGGGCGACGGCACCCGCGTACTGGTGGACCGGCTGTGGCCGCGCGGGGTGTCCAGGGAGAAGGCCGCGATCGACCGCTGGCTCAAGGACCTCACCCCGTCGGACGAGCTGCGCACCTGGTATCACGAGGACCGCTCCGGCACCCGCTACGACGCCTTCGTCGAGCGCTACCGGGCCGAACTCGCCGGTCCGGCGGAGGCGGCGGCCGTGGACGAGCTGGCCGGACTGGTCCGCGAGGGCGGCCCGGTGACGCTCGTGACGGCCGTCAAGGACGTCGAGCACAGCCACGTACCGGTCCTCGCCGACCACCTGGAACACGAGCTGCGCCACCGCTGAAGCGCCCCGCCGGACCCGCCCGCGCGGGCGGCAATGAGAAACTGGGCGCGATATGAACGAGACAGCGTCCTTGCGAGCCCGTGCCGAGATCGACCTCGCCGCACTCCGCGCCAACGTGCGCGTCCTGCGCGCCCGGGCGGCCGGGGCGCACCTCATGGCCGTGGTCAAGGCCGACGCCTACGGGCACGGCGCGGTCCCCTGCGCGCGCGCCGCACGGGAGGCGGGCGCCGCCTGGCTGGGCACCGCGACCCCGCAGGAGGCCCTGGCCCTGCGCGCCGCCGGGCTCGACGGACGGATGCTGTGCTGGCTCTGGACCCCGGGCGGGCCCTGGCGCGAGGCGATCGAGGCCGATATCGACGTGTCGGTCAGCGGCATGTGGGCGCTGCGCGAGGTCACCGGGGCCGCCGCGGCGGCCGGGCGGCCCGCCCGTGTCCACCTCAAGGCCGACACCGGACTCGGCCGGGCCGGCTGCCAGCCCGCCGACTGGCCCGAGCTGGTCGCCGCCGCCCGCACCGCCGAGCGCGCGGGCACCGTCCGGGTCACCGGTCTCTGGTCCCACTTCGCCTGCGCCGACGAGCCGGGCCACCCCTCGATCACCGCCCAGCTGGACACCTTCCGCGACATGGTGGCGTACGCCGAGAAGGCCGGTGTCGAGCCCGAGGTGCGGCACATCGCCAACTCCCCGGCGACCCTGACCGTCCCCGAGTCCCACTTCGACCTGGTGCGGACCGGGATCGCCATGTACGGCATCTCACCCAGCCCCGAGCTGGGCACCCCGGCCGACTTCGGGCTGCGCCCCGTGATGACGCTCGCCGCGTCCGTCGCCCTGACCAAGCAGGTCCCGGCCGGCCACGGCATCAGCTACGGCCACCACTACACGACGCCCCGCGAGACCACCCTCGCCCTGGTGCCCCTCGGTTACGCCGACGGCATCCCGCGCCACGCGTCCGGCCGGGGTCCGGTCCTGGTCGGCGGGGTGCGGCGGACGATCGCGGGCCGGGTCGCCATGGACCAGTTCGTCGTGGACCTGGACGGCGACGAGGTGGCGGCGGGCAGCGAGGCGGTGCTCTTCGGCCCCGGCGACCGGGGCGAGCCGAGCGCCGAGGACTGGGCGGAGGCCGCCGGCACCATCGCGTACGAGATCGTCACCCGGATCGGCGCCCGGGTACCGCGCGTCCACCTGGGCGCCACGACCGACTGACACGACCCACGAGGAGCGGGGCACGGGTGAGCGACATCAGCACGGGTGACGTGATGGCGACGGCGGCCGCTTCGGGTGCCGGCTGGCGCCGGGCGGGCATCGCCGGCGCCGCCATAGGCGTGCTCGCCGCCGGGGCCGCGGCCGGGGTCGCCGTGGAGCGGCTGACCGTCGGCCGGGGCATGCGCAAGCGCGCCCGCCTCGCCCTGGACGCCACCGGCCCGTACGGCGCGCTGCGCGGGACCCCCGGCCGGGCCACCGCCGACGACGGCACCGGGCTGTACTACGAGGTGGACGAGGTCGACACCCCGGAGGACCCCGGCTCCTCGGGCTCCCGCCGGCGGCGGCTCTTCGGGCGCAAGGAGCCCGCCCCCGTCACCGTCGTCTTCAGCCACGGCTACTGCCTCGGCCAGGACTCCTGGCACTTCCAGCGGGCCGCCCTGCGCGGCATCGTGCGCACCGTCCACTGGGACCAGCGCAGCCACGGCCGCTCCGAGCGCGGACACGCCCAGGCCCGCGCCGAAGGCGGGGTGCCCGTCGGCATCGACCAGCTCGGCCGCGACCTCAAGGCCGTCATCGACGCCGCGGCGCCCGAGGGCCCGCTCGTCCTCGTCGGCCACTCCATGGGCGGCATGACGATCATGGCGCTCGCCGAGCGGTACCCGGAGCTGATCCGCGACCGGGTCGCCGCCGTCGCCTTCGTCGGTACGTCGAGCGGCCGGCTGAACGAGGTCAGCTTCGGGCTGCCCGTGATGGGCGTCAACGCCGTGCGGCGGGTGCTCCCCGGAGTGCTGCGGGCGCTCGGCTCGCAGGCGGAGCTGGTGGAGCGGGGGCGCCGGGCGACCGCCGACCTGTTCGCCGGGCTGGTCAAGCGGTACTCCTTCGGCTCCCGGGACGTGGACCCGGCCGTCGCGCGGTTCGCGGAACGGCTCATCGAGTCCACCCCGATCGACGTGGTCGCCGAGTTCTACCCCGCCTTCGCGGAGCACGACAAGAGCGCGACCCTGCCCCTCTTCCGCGACCTCCCGGTCCTCATCCTGGCCGGTGACAAGGACCTCGTGACGCCCAGCTCGCACAGCGAGGCCATCGCGGACCTGCTGCCCGACGCGGAACTGGTCATCGTCCCGGACGCCGGGCACCTGGTGATGCTGGAGCACCCCGAGACGGTGACCGACCGGCTCGCGGACCTGCTGGTGCGCGCCGGAGCCGTACCGGAGTCCTCTAACGTTGGCGGGCATGGAACCGCAGAACAGCCCGGCGGCCACTGAGGCCACCGCGTACGAGAACGTCCCCGGCGCCGTCAGCGTGCGCCTCGCCGTCGACTCCCCCGAACAGATGGGGGCCCTGGGCCGCCGGCTCGCCGCCGCGCTGCGCCCCGGCGACCTCGTGATGCTCACCGGCGAGCTGGGGGCCGGCAAGACGACCCTGACCCGGGGGCTCGGCGAGGGGCTGGGGGTGCGGGGCGCGGTGACGTCCCCCACCTTCGTGATCGCCCGTGTCCACCCGCCGCTGTCCGGCGGGCCCGCGCTGGTCCACGTCGACGCGTACCGGCTGGGCGGCGGTCTCGACGAGATGGAGGACCTGGACCTCGACGTGTCGCTCCCGGAGTCCGTGGTGGTCGTGGAGTGGGGCGACGGCAAGGTCGAGGAGCTGTCGGACGACCGGCTCCAGGTGTTCATCGACCGCGCGGTCGGGGACACGGACGACGAGCGCCGCACGGTGACCCTGGTGGGCTTCGGGGCGCGCTGGGCGGGGCTGCGGAACGATTCCTGGGCGCCCTGGGGCTGACCGCCCCGCTGTTTCCGACGTGGTGTCGGCAAAATGTTGCGCGGGACGGGGCGGGCGTGGTGACATGGAGGACGAGAGCGGGTTAGGTCTACCTAACCACGCCTTCCACCGGAGCCGGAGCCCCAGGAGGCGCCATGCCGACATCCGACCGCGAACCGGAGCCGCCGAGCACGGCGGTCCCCATGAGCACGCTGCTGGCCGCGACGGCAGCGGCGAACGCCGTGTCGACGCCGCCCTCGCCACGCAACCAGTCCCGCCCGGCGACCCCCGCGCGCCCGGTCGACGCCGCCCGCACACCGAAAGCCGGACGGTCGGCACACCCGAGCCCGTCCGGCGACTGAGGGCGCCCCCCCCCGCTAGGGGACGACCACCACCACCGCCCCCACCGTGGCGAACCGCCACACCGCGTCCCCGTCGGCCCGGGACATCCGCACGCCCCCCGCCTTCACCGTGGGATCCGGCTCCTCCATAGACCCGTCCTGCGCCGCGCTGAAGCCGATCGTCACGTCGTCCACCGCGGCGAACCGCACCACGTGCTCGATCGGCACGCCGTCGGAGCCCTTCACGCTGCCCGAGCGCGACGTCACGTGATACGTGCCCGGCACCGCGTGCACCGAGCTCGGCATCACCTTGAACGTCCGCGACGCCTTCCCCTTCGCGTCCACCAGCCACACCCGGCGGTCGTGCAGCGCGTAGACGACCCGCGCCCCGGTACCGGAGCCGGCGGGGACGGCGAGCGGGTCCTTCTTCGGCTTGGCCTTGCCCTGCCCGCCGGCCGGGGCGGACGCCGAGGCACTGACCGACGCCTTCGGCTTCGCGCCCAGGTCGTCCGGCACATGGGCGGAAGCCTGGTAGGCCAGGAAGCCGACCGCCGCGACGGCCGCCGCGGTGAGCGCGGCCACGATTCCCGAGCTGCCCCTTGCCACCGTGCGTGCCTCTTTCGCTGTCGTGTGCCGGAAGGCGCGGACCGTACGCCGTACGCGAACCGTAAGTCGTACAAGCGTTTACACGTACTCCGCGTATACCCGGTGACGGTAGCAGCCGGGACCGCCCGGGCCGGGATGCCGTACGGGGCGCGGGGCGGGCCGCGCCGGAGCCGTAGGCTGTTTGCGTGCTCTTGCTCGCAATGGATACCGCCACCCCCGCCGTCACCGTCGCCCTGCACGACGGGACCCGCGTCGTCGCCGAATCCGCGCAGGTCGACGCCCGCAGGCACGGGGAGCTGCTGCTGCCCGCCGTCGACCGGGTCCTCGCGGACGCCGGGGTGGAACTCGACGCCGTGACGGACGTCGTCGTGGGCGTCGGCCCCGGCCCCTACACCGGACTGCGCGTCGGCCTGGTGACGGCCGCCACCTTCGGCTCGGTGCTCTCCGTGCCCGTGCACGGCCTGTGCACCCTGGACGGCCTCGCGTACGCCGCCGGGCTCGACGGCCCCTTCGCCGTCGCCACGGACGCCCGCCGCAAGGAGGTCTACTGGGCGCGGTACGAGGACGCCCGCACCCGCACCGCCGGACCCTCCGTCGACCGGCCCGCCGACATCGCGGACGGGCTCGCGGGCCTGCCGGTCGTCGGCGCGGGCGCGGTGCTCTACCCCGACGCGTTCCCGGACGCGCGCGGCCCCGAACACCTGGCGGCCGGCGCCCTGGCGGGCCTCGCCGCCGAACGCCTCGCGGCCGGCGAGGAGCTGCTGCCGCCGCAGCCGCTCTACCTGCGCAGGCCCGACGCGCAGGTCCCGAAGAACTACAAGGTGGTCACCCCGAAGTGACCGTCACGACCGCGGTGCTGCGCGAGATGCGCTGGTGGGACATCGACCCCGTGCTCGCCCTCGAACACGAGCTGTTCCCGGAGGACGCCTGGTCGGCGGGCATGTTCTGGTCCGAGCTGGCGTACGCGCGCGGCCCGGCGGCCACCCGCCGATACGTCGTCGCCGAGGAGCCCGGCACCGGCCGGATCGTCGGGTACGCGGGCCTCGCCGCCAACGGTGACCTCGCCGACGTGCAGACGATCGCCGTCGCCCGCGACCACTGGGGCGGCGGGCTCGGCTCCGAGCTCCTGACCGACCTGCTCAGGCACGCCACGGCCTTCGAGTGCGCCGAGGTGCTCCTGGAGGTCCGCGTCGACAACACCCGCGCCCAGAAGCTCTACGAGCGCTTCGGCTTCGAACCGATCGGCTTCCGCCGCGGCTACTACCAGCCGGGCAACATCGACGCGCTCGTCATGCGCCACCACGTACACGAAGAAGCAGAAGAAAACGGGACCCACTGATGGCTGACGAACCCCTCGTACTCGGCATCGAGACCTCCTGCGACGAAACCGGGGTCGGCATCGTCCGCGGGACCACGCTCCTCGCGGACGCCGTCGCGTCCAGCGTCGACACGCACGCCCGCTTCGGCGGCGTCGTCCCGGAGATCGCCTCCCGCGCCCACCTGGAGGCGATGGTCCCCACCATCGAGCGCGCCCTGAAGGAGGCCGGGGTCAGCGGCCGGGACCTGGACGGCATCGCCGTCACCGCCGGGCCCGGCCTCGCGGGCGCCCTGCTCGTCGGCGTCTCCGCCGCCAAGGCGTACGCGTACGCGCTGAACAAGCCGCTGTACGGGGTCAACCACCTGGCGTCCCACATCTGCGTGGACCAGCTGGAGCACGGCCCGCTGCCCGAGCCCACCATGGCGCTCCTGGTCAGCGGCGGGCACTCCTCGCTGCTGCTCGCGCCGGACATCACCAACGACGTACGGCCGCTCGGCGCGACCATCGACGACGCGGCCGGCGAGGCGTTCGACAAGATCGCCCGGGTCCTGGACCTCGGCTTCCCCGGCGGCCCGGTCATCGACCGGCTCGCCAGGGAGGGCGACCCGGCGGCCATCGCCTTCCCGCGCGGCCTGACCGGCTCGCGCGACCCGGCGTACGACTTCTCGTTCTCCGGCCTGAAGACCTCCGTCGCCCGCTGGATCGAGGCCAAGCGGGCGGCCGGCGAGGAGGTGCCGGTCCGGGACGTGGCCGCGTCCTTCCAGGAGGCCGTGGTGGACGTGCTCACCCGCAAGGCCGTCCGCGCCTGCAAGGACGAGGGCGTCGACCACCTGATGATCGGCGGCGGCGTCGCGGCCAACTCGCGGCTGCGCGCGCTCGCCGAGGAGCGGTGCGAGCGGGCCGGCATCCGGCTGCGGGTGCCCCGCCCCAAGCTGTGCACCGACAACGGGGCCATGGTCGCCGCGCTCGGCGCCGAGATGGTCGCCCGCAACCGGCCCGCCTCCGACCTGGAGCTGTCCGCCGACTCCTCGCTGCCGGTCACCGAGACCCACGTCCCGGGCGCCCACGCGCACGACCACGACCACGTGCACGAGATCAGCAAGGACAACCTCTACTCATGAGCGCCCCGGTCACCGCCCTGATGTGGGAGGCCCGCGCCGCCGAGGGCCGGGGCGGCGAACTGGCGGAGTGGGCCCGCGCCCGCGCCGCCGGCCTGCCTCGCCCCCCGCTCCGCAGCGAGCTGCTGCGCGCCCCGCAGGACCGGGTCCTCGTCATCACCTGGTGGCAGGGCGCGTACGCCGACGAGCTCCCGGAGCTGCCCGAGCCCGGCCCGGACCTCGTCACCCGGCCGGTCCACCGCTGGCGCTTCGAATCGCTGGGAGCCGTCTAGCCACGGCACGTCGATGAGTTCCGGGCGCCCGCGCGGTCTACCCTTCACGACACTTTGCCCCTGTACGTGAGGAGAGGACCATGCAGAAGGTCACCACGTTCCTGTGGTTCGCGAAGGACCTGGTCGAGGAAGCGGCCGACTACTACGTCTCCGTCGTCGGCGGCGACTCGCGCGTCCTGGAGACCACCCGCTGGACCGCCGCGGGCCCCGGCGAGGCCGGGAAGGCGATGACCGTGCGGTTCCAGCTGGACGGCGCGGAGTACATCGCGTTCGACGGCGGGCCGGAGTTCACCTTCACCGAGGCCGTCTCGCTCTCCGTGGAGTGCGACTCGCAGGAGGAGGCGGACCGGCTGTGGAACGAGTTCACCTCCGGCGGCGGGCAGGAGAGCCAGTGCGGCTGGCTCAAGGACAAGTACGGCCTCTCCTGGCAGATCGTCCCGCCGGGCCTCGTCGACGCCCTGACCGACCCCGACCCCGAGAAGGCCGCCCGCGCGATGAAGGCCATGCTCGGCATGAAGCGCCTGGACGTCGAGGCCATCCGCAACGCCTGATCCCCACGCGGGACTTGGGGCGGTGGGCGCTCGATAGGGTCGGCCCATGTCCCCTCGATTCGTACTGCCGCCGCCCCCGCCGCCCGTGGAGGTGCGCGCCTGGCCCGACCGGGACGCGCTGCGCGCCGACCGGTCCTTCCTGCTCGGCGTGCTGGTGAAGGCGCACGTGGGACCCGGCCGGCTCGGGCTGCTGTGGCTGTGGGGGGTGGTCGGCGCGATCGGCTGGTCGTTCATCGGGACGGCGATCGTCACCTTCGAGGAGTCGTACGACGCCGTCAGCGCGATCGTCGGCGTGGTGATGCTCGCGGTGGGCGCCGCCGCCCTCGTCCCGGCGGTGATCCTGGTCGTCGTCGGGCTGCGCCGGGACGCGGCGGTGCGCCGGCTGCTCACGCAGTGGGGCGGGCTGGACCGCGACCCCGCCCGCGACGCCGGACTCCGGCTGCCCGGCACGACGCTGGGGTGGCTGCTGCCCTCCTTCGTGCTCGGCGCGCTGGGGCTGTACCTCTGCTTCGTCGTGCCCGCCGGGGCGGTCCGGGGCGAGGACACGTACGGGCTGATGGTGCTGATCATGGGGCTCGGACTGCTGGCCTGGATCGTCGGGCTCGTCGGCGTCTTCAAGGCGTTCTGGCACCGGCGCTGGATCGTGCGGACGCTGGCCGGGGAGGCCGTGCGGCCCGCGCCGGTCGCGCAGGGCGGCGGCGTCCACCGCTGAAGTCCTTTCGGCCGCCCCGGTGTGAGCCACCCGGGGGACCGTGCGTGCCCGGCGGCGGTGTCGGAGCCGATGCCCCGTCACGTACTGGCAGGATCCGGCGCCATGCAGCCAGTACGACAAAAGGACAAATTGGCCATGAATGGTCGTGAACCGGGCGTGGTGACGGGCGGGCGGCAGCGGGCACGGGGCCGCCTGCGGCGCAGGCCGGGTTACGCGGTCCTCGCCGCGCTTCTGGTCGCCGCCGCCGCGTCCGGCTGCGCGGCCGGGGGCGAGGACGCGGGCGCCGCCCGGAGTGCGAAGCTCCAGGCCGGCCAGGCGGGCGCGGCGGGCCCGCAGGCGGAACCGGCGGCCGGGGCGCTCGGCACCCGCGCGGCGCAGGCGGAGCGGGCCAGGCTCGCCCAGGCCGCCCGCGCGGTCGCCGCCAAGAAGTGGGGCCTGGTGGGCACGCCGCTCGCGGCGCCCGTTCCGCCCGCCGAGAAGCCCCACCTCACCACCCGCAAGGGCTTCGAGGTCGAGGGCCAGGACGACTCGCTCCCACCGGTCTTCACCCGGGTCCCCACCACGGACAAGGTCGTCTTCCTGACGATGGACGACGGGGACGACAAGGACCCCGAGCTGCTGAAGATGATGTCGGAGCTCAACATCCCGTACAGCGCCTTCCTCACCGACTACCTGGTGCGCGACGACTACACGTACTTCAAGGACGCCCAGTCCCGGGGGACCGTGCTCGGCAACCACACGCTCAACCACCGCTATCTGCCGGGCCTCTCCCACGACGAGCAGAAGCGCGAGATCTGCGGCGAGCAGGACATCCTCCAGGAGCAGTTCGGCAAGCGGCCCCGGCTCTTCCGGCCGCCGTACGGCAACTACAACACCGACACGCTGAAGGTCGCCAAGTCCTGCGGCATCACCGCCGTGCCGCTGTGGGCGGCGGAGGCGTTCCCCGACCACATGGAGTGGCGTGAGGAGGACCGGAAGCTGCACCCCGGCGACATCGTCCTCACGCACTTCCGGGGCAAGGCGGACTGGAAGGGGAGCATGCCCGACCTGGTCCGGTCCGTCATGAAGGTCATCACGGACCAGGGGTACGCCGTGGCCCGCCTGGAGGACTACGTATAGGAAGCGGCGTACGCGCGGGCGTCCCCGGGCCCGGAGTGCGCCTCCCTGTCGGCGTCGTGCCAGGCCGTCAGCGTGAGGACCAGCAGCAGGCATGCGCCGATCAGCTGGACGACGCCCGCGATCGGCAGCCCGTGGCGCAGCAGCACCACGCCGATCACACAGGCCACCACCGTGATGGTGGCGAGGGTGAGAGTGCCGGACCAGTCCATCCCGGGCGGTCCGGCCTCCGCCATGTCCGGGTTCGGCGGCCGGGGGTCGGAGCCCGTGTGCACGAAGAAGAAGAACACGCTGATCACCCCCTCCAGTGCGGTGAGCAGCACCCCGAGCACCACGTCGAGGCAGCCGGTCGCCACCGGACCGGGACGCGAGGGGGCCGGGCGGTCCGGGCCGGGGGTTCGTATGCGCATGCCGCCACCGTCCACCGGAACGGTCCGGACGTCCCCCGCGTTGTCCCTACGGTGTCCGGAACGTTGCACAGCCGCAGCCGTACGGCTCCCGCCTACGCCACGAGGGGCGTGAATTGGCACTCCGCTTGACCGAGTGCTAATCGCGGTCATAGTCTCAGTGCTGGCACTCCTCACTGGAGAGTGCCAGCAGTACTGCGCGACCGGCAGGTCCGGCACCCGCGACGACGGGCCCACCTGGTCGCCACCCCAAAGACTGTTAAACCCCGTGAGATCTCCGAAGGGGGAGACCGGATCGTGTCGACCGCCAGCTCCAAGGTTGCGATCAAGCCGCTCGAGGACCGCATTGTGGTCCAGCCGCTCGACGCCGAGCAGACCACGGCCTCCGGCCTGGTTATTCCGGACACCGCCAAGGAGAAGCCCCAGGAGGGCGTCGTCCTGGCCGTGGGCCCGGGCCGCTTCGAGAACGGCGAGCGCCTGCCGCTCGACGTCAAGACCGGCGATGTCGTGCTGTACAGCAAGTACGGCGGCACCGAGGTGAAGTACAACGGCGAGGAGTACCTCGTCCTCTCGGCGCGCGACGTCCTCGCGATCATCGAGAAGTAATTCACCCACGTTTGCTTCTGTTCTGCGCCCCTGGCCCCCTGCGAACCAACAGCCGGGCGGCAGGGGCGCAGTTCGTGTTTTGAGAGGAACAGTTCAGCTCCATGGCGAAGATCCTGAAGTTCGACGAGGACGCCCGTCGCGCCCTTGAGCGCGGCGTCAACAAGCTTGCCGACACGGTGAAGGTGACGATCGGCCCCAAGGGCCGCAACGTCGTCATCGACAAGAAGTTCGGTGCCCCCACCATCACCAACGACGGTGTCACCATCGCGCGCGAGGTCGAGCTGGACGACCCGTACGAGAACCTGGGCGCCCAGCTGGTGAAGGAGGTGGCGACCAAGACCAACGACGTCGCGGGTGACGGCACCACCACCGCCACCGTCCTCGCCCAGGCGCTCGTCCGCGAGGGTCTGCGCAACGTCGCCGCCGGCGCCTCCCCGGCCGCACTGAAGAAGGGCATCGACGCCGCCGTCAAGGCCGTGTCCGAGGAGCTCCTCGCGACCGCCCGCCCGATCGACGACAAGTCCGACATCGCCGCCGTGGCCGCGCTCTCCGCGCAGGACCCGCAGGTCGGCGAGCTCATCGCGGACGCGATGGACAAGGTCGGCAAGGACGGTGTCATCACCGTCGAGGAGTCCAACACCTTCGGTCTGGACCTCGACTTCACCGAGGGCATGGCCTTCGACAAGGGCTACCTGTCCCCGTACATGGTGACCGACCAGGAGCGTATGGAGGCCGTCCTCGACGACCCGTACATCCTGATCCACCAGGGCAAGATCGGCTCGATCCAGGAGCTGCTGCCGCTCCTGGAGAAGGTCATCCAGGCCGGTGGCTCCAAGCCGCTCCTGATCATCGCCGAGGACGTCGAGGGCGAGGCCCTGTCGACCCTGGTCGTCAACAAGATCCGCGGCACGTTCAACGCCGTCGCCGTCAAGGCGCCGGGCTTCGGTGACCGCCGCAAGGCCATGCTCGGCGACATCGCCACCCTCACCGGTGCGACCGTCATCGCCGAGGAGGTCGGCCTCAAGCTCGACCAGGCCGGTCTGGACGTGCTGGGCTCCGCCCGCCGCGTGACCGTCACCAAGGACGACACCACCATCGTCGACGGTGGCGGCAAGGCCGACGAGGTCGCCGGCCGCGTCAACCAGATCAAGGCCGAGATCGAGGCCACGGACTCCGACTGGGACCGCGAGAAGCTCCAGGAGCGCCTGGCGAAGCTGGCCGGCGGGGTCTGCGTGATCCGCGTCGGTGCCGCCACCGAGGTCGAGCTCAAGGAGAAGAAGCACCGTCTGGAGGACGCCATCTCCGCGACCCGCGCCGCGGTCGAGGAGGGCATCGTCTCCGGTGGTGGCTCCGCACTGGTCCACGCCGTCAAGGTCCTCGAGGGCAACCTCGGCAAGACCGGCGACGAGGCCACCGGTGTCGCGGTCGTCCGCCGCGCCGCCGTCGAGCCGCTGCGCTGGATCGCCGAGAACGCCGGCCTCGAGGGCTACGTCATCACCTCGAAGGTCGCCGAGCTCGACAAGGGCCAGGGCTTCAACGCCGGCACCGGCGAGTACGGCGACCTGGTGAAGGCCGGCGTCATCGACCCGGTCAAGGTCACCCGCTCCGCCCTGGAGAACGCCGCGTCCATCGCGTCGCTGCTGCTCACGACCGAGACCCTGGTCGTCGAGAAGCCGGCCGAGGACGAGCCGGAGGCCGGCCACGGTCACGGTCACTCGCACTGACGCGTAGCGCCAAGAGGCCCGGTCCCTTCAGGGGGCCGGGCCTCTTCGCGTTGCGGCGACCGCGAGGGGGCCGCCTCCCGCCGTGCGGTGTCGGTTCAGGCGCAACCTTCGGGTTGCGCCTGAACGCGCGAGGTGCAACCCTGTAGTTGCATCCGATGGTGACGACGAAGGAGCCCTCATGAGCGAGGACCGGATCGAACGCGAAACTCTGATCGCGGCGCCCCTGGAGCGGGTCTGGTCGCTGGTGGCCCAACCCGGGTTCTGGGTGGCCGACAAGGCGAGTCTGCCCGGCACCGTGGCCAAGGAGGGCGAGTCGATGACGGCGAGGAACACCGAGCACGGCGACTTCCCGGTGCGGGTGGAGACGGTCGAGCCGCCCACGTACCTGGCGTACCGCTGGACCAGCGCGTTCCCCGGGGAAGAGCTGCGCGAGGACAACAGCACCCTCGTGGAGTTCACGTTGACCCCGGAGGGCGAGCAGACGCGGCTGCGCGTGGTCGAGAGCGGGTTCGCGGCGCTGGCCGCCTCCGAGGAGCTGCGCAGCCGGAATCTGAAGGACCACGCCGGAGGCTGGCCCCTGGAGCTCGGCGCGCTCAAGGGACGTGCCGAAGCACAGCCCGCCGCGTGACGGAGGGACGTCCCGAGGCCGTCGACGGTGTCCTCGCCGCGCTCGCCGACCCGACGCGGCGCCGACTGCTCGATCTGCTCGCCGCACAGGGCGAGGCCACGGCCACGACGCTCGCCGGACGGCTTCCCGTCTCCCGGCAGGCGGTGGTCAAGCACCTCGCCGTCCTAGAGGCCGCCGGGCTGGTCTCCGGCGGCCGGGTCGGACGCGAGGTGCGGTACGCGGTACGGCCCGCGGCGCTCGACGCGACGGCGCGGTGGATGGCCTCGCTGGCGGCCTCCTGGGACCGGCGGCTGGCGACCATCAAGCGCGTCGCCGAGGCGGCGGAACGGGATTCGAAGCCAACACGCCCCGAGTGAAGGAAGCACGTTATGGACACGAGAGCACTTCGCAGCGCCTACGACAAGCTGCTCGAAGCGGCGGCCCTCCCCGGCCTCGGCGACGCCGACGACGGAGGGTGGAACGCCGACGAGATCCTGGCCCATCTCCTCAGCGTCGACGCCTCGATCGCTGCGGTCGCCCTGGCGGTCGTCGCCGGCTCACGGCCCGCCTTCGACAACCGGGTCTCCCTCGACACCTGGAATCTCGGCCGGATCATCACGGAGCATGCGGGCCGGGCGGATCTGATCGACCATGTCCGGAGTCAGGCCACCGTCCTGTGCGACATCGCCGATCGGCTCGACGAGGAGGCCGCCTCGGTCCTGGTGCCGACGCTCCTCCTCTCCCATGACACAGTCGTGCTGGACCGGCCGATGCCGTTGGCGAGCCTCGTGGGCGGCCTCGCCGAAGACCACGTGCCCGTGCATACGCGACAGCTCCTCGATCTTCGCGCCGCCACCCCCGGGCACACGTGAAGCCAGGGCCTCCGCGCATGCCCCGACGTCACGCCGACCGGTCCAGCACCGACGGGTGCACCGGCTCCGCGAACGGGCGGCCCTGGACGTACCGTTCCAGCTCGTCCAGCGCGTGATCGGTCATCCGGTGCAGCTCGTTGCCGAGGGAGCCCGCCACGTGCGGGGTCAGGAGGACGTTCGGGAGGTCGTACAGCGGGGAGTCGCCGGGCGGCAGTTCGGGGTCCGTCACGTCGAGTACGGCGTGCAGCCGGCCCGGGACCAGTTCGCGCAGGAGGGCCGCCTCGTCGATCAGGGAGCCCCGGGCCGTGTTGATCAGCGTCGAGCCGGTCCGCATCAGCGACAGCTGGCGGGCGCCGATCATGTGGTGGGTCCCGGGGAGCTGGGGGGCGTGCACGGAGACGACGTCGGCGCGGGCGCACAGCTCGTCCAGGGTGGCCGGCTCGACGCCGAGGCGCGCCGCCTCCTCCGGGGTGACGAAGGGGTCGTACAGCAGGACCGCCAGGTCGAACGGGCGGAGCAGCTCGATGACGCGGCGGCCGATGCGGGAGGCGCCGACGATGCCCACCGTGCGGCGGTAGTTGCCGGCCCCGTCCAGCTCGGCGCGCCAGTCGTGGTCGGCGCGGACCTCGCGGTAGACCTGCGCGGAGTGCGGGACGCGCTTGTTGGCGAGCAGGATCGTGGCCAGGGTGTACTCCGCCACCGGCAGCGCGTTGGCCCCGGCCGCCGAGGAGACGGCGAGGCCGCGCGCCCAGCAGGCGTCGGTGATGTGGTGCTTGACGGAGCCGGCCGCGTGGACGACCGCCTTCAGGCGGGGCGCGGCGGCGAGGACCGGTTCGGTGAGCGGGGTGGCGCCCCAGCAGGTGAACAGGACCTCGGCCTCGGCGAGGGCGGTGGCAACGCGGGGGTCCGGGGCGGCCAGGTCGTGGGCGACGAGGGCCGGGTCCGTACGCGCGAGGGCGGCGAGCCGGTCGCGGTGGCGCGGCTCGAAGAGACGCTCGTGGATGTCCGGGGCCATGGCGAGCAGGACCGTGGGGCGGGGGTCCGGGGTGGACTGCATGGTGTGAACGACTCCCTTGGGATGGGGCCTACTTGACGCTGCCGGCGGTGAGTCCCGCCTTCCAGTGCCGTTGCAGGGAGACGAAGGCGACGATCAGGGGGATGACGGCGAGGAGGGACCCGGTGACGACGAGCGGGTAGAAGCCCGGCTCGCTGTGGGTGTTGGTGTTCCAGGAGTACAGGCCGAGGCTCAGCGGGAACAGCTTGCGGTCCGACAGCATCACCAGCGGGAGGAAGAAATTGTTCCAGATCGCGGTGAACTGGAAGAGGAAGACCGTCACGAACCCCGGCATCATCATCGGCAGCCCGATGGAGAAGAAGGTGCGCAGCTCGCCCGCGCCGTCGATGCGCGCGGCCTCCAGCGCCTCGCCCGGGATGTAGCCGGCGGAGAACACCCGGGCGAGATAGACGCCGAAGGGGTTCACCAGGACCGGGATCAGCACCGACCAGTACGTGTTGACGATGCCGAGCTTGCTGGCCAGCAGGTACATCGGCAGGGCCAGAGCCGTCGTGGGTACGAGCACTCCGAGCAGGACCAGCCCGAACAGCTTCTCCTTGCCCCGGAACTCGTACTTGTCGAAGGCGTACCCGGCGGCGACGCAGATCAGCGAGCAGACCGCGGCGCCCACTCCCGCGTACAGCAGGCTGTTCCCGTACCAGCGGAAGTAGACGCCGTCCCCGTACGAGGCGATGTCGGAGAGGTTCTTCGAGAGGTCGAAGCCCTTGAGGGAGAAGGTGTCCCCGGCGAGCAGCGAGCCGGTGTCCTTGGTGGCGGCGGTGACCAGCCAGACGAGCGGGAAGAGCATGTAGAGGACGGCCAGCAGCAGCGCTCCGTTGACGGCCGCCTTGGACAGCCAGGGGTTCTTGCGGGTCGTGGTGCTCATGCGCGCGCGCCCTTCCGGCCGGTCAGGCGGGTGACGACGAAGGACAGCAGGGCGGCGGTGAGCGCCAGGAGTACGGAGGCGGCGGCCGCGAGCCCGAAGTCGTTGCGGGCGAAGGCCGCGGTGTATGCGTACATGTTCGGTGTCCAGGAGGAGGAGACGGCGGACCCGGAGCCGGTGTTGAGGATCAGCGGCTCGGTGAAGAGCTGGAGCGAGCCGATGATCGTGAAGAGCACGACCATCACGACCGAGGACCGGATCAGCGGGAGCTTGATGCTGAACGCGATGCGCCCGCCGCCCGCCCCGTCCACCGTGGCGGCTTCGAGCACCGAGCGGTCGATGGCCTGGAGGGCGGCGTAGAAGATCACCATGTTGTAGCCGAGCCATTCCCACAGCGCGATGTTCACGATCGAGGGCAGCGCGCCGCCCGGCGAGAAGAAGTCGAAGCCGATGCCGCCGGAGTGCATCGCGGAGACGACGGGGCTGAGGCCGGGCGTGTAGAGGTACAGCCAGATCATCGCGGCGATGATGCCCGGCACGGCGTGCGGCAGGAACAGCGCGAGCTGGAAGAAGCGCCGGGCGCGGGCGAGCGCCGAGTCGAGCAGCAGGGCGAGCCCGAGGGCGCCGCCGACCATCAGCGGGATGTAGACGGCGCAGTAGCCGAGGAGGACGAGGAAGCCGTCGCGGAAGACCCGGTCACCCAGCGCCGCCGTGTAGTTGCCGAGTCCGGTGAAGACCGTCTCGGATCCGCCGAAGCCGAGTCCCGACTGCTGTTCGGTGAAGAGGCTGAGCCAGACCGCGTAGCCGATCGGGATCAGCATCACCGCGGTGAACAGGACGAAGAACGGGGTCAGCAGGGCCGCGGCGGCGCGGGTGCGGGCTTTCATCCGGTCAGCCCTCGACCTTCAGGCCGCGCTTCGACAGCTCCGCGACGGTCGCGTCATGGGCGGCCTTCACGGCGTCGGGGATGGTGGTGCCGCCCCCGGCGAGCTTGCCGAAGCGGTCCTTGAGCGTGGTGTTGGTGGTGCCCATCGCGGGGCCCCAGGTCCAGCCCTGCTTGATCGCGGCGCCGCCGTCCTCGAAGACCTGGTAGATGTCCTGGCCGCCGTAGAACGTGGTGTCGAACGCCTTCTTGGCCGCCGGGCGCAGGGCGAGCGCGGCCGGGAAGGCGCTGGAGGTGCCGGAGGAGATACGGGCCTTGATGCCGTCCTCCGTGGTGGTCATCCAGGTCGCGAACTCGACGGCCGCGGCGGCCTTCCCGCTGTTCTTCGGTACGGCGAAGGTCGTCCCGCCGAGCATGCCGCCGGCGGGCTTTCCGTCCCAGGTCGGGATCGGGGCGACGGCCCACTTGTCGCTCTGCTCGGGCAGGGTGCCGCCGAGGACGCCGCCGCCCCAGGAGGCGCCGAGGTAGCCGATGGTGGAGCCGGTCTTGAGGGAGTTCGTCCAAGCGGGCGAGAAGGAGGCGTCGGTGCGGACCAGGCCGTCCTCCACCAGGCCCTGCCAGTAGTCGGCGACCTTGGTGGAGGCGGCGTCGGTGGTGTCGACCTTCCAGGTGTCGCCCTCGGCCTTGAACCACTGGGCGCCGGCCTGCCAGACCATCGCCTCGAAGGTGGTCGGGTCGTCCGGGAAGAAGGTGCCGATGCGGGCCTTGGAGTCGGCCTTCTTCACCTTCTCGGCGGCGGACTTGAACGCGTCCCAGGTCTTGGGGACGTCGATGCCGTACTTGGTGAACAGGTCCTTGCGGTAGAAGAACGCCTGCGGCGCGGCGTCGAAGGGGACGGCCCAGCTCTTGCCGCCGAGCGTCGTCTGCTCGATCGCCTGCGGGAGGAACTTCTTCTTCACGTCGTCGGTGAGGTACGCGCCGATGTCCTGGAACCCGCCCTGGCTGACGTACTCGGGGAGTTGCGGGTACTCGACGGAGACCAGGTCCGGGGCGTTGCCCGCCTTGATCGCGTTGGAGATCTTGGCGTAGCCGCCGGCGTTTCCGGACGGGGTCTCCTCGAACTTCACGCGGATGTTGTCGTGCGAGGCGTTGAACGCGTCCACGACCTCCTTGGTGCCCTTGGCCCAGCCCCAGAAGGTGATGGTCACGGGCTTGGCGGCGGTGCCGGTGCCGCCGCCCCCGGACTCGTCCCCGCTCCCGCCGCAGGCCGTGACGACGGCGAGGGCGGTGACGGCTCCGGCTATGGAAAGAGTCGTTCTGCTCCAACTGCGGTTCACGACGGGCTCCTGAGTCGACGGTGACAGGGACGTTGGGCGTGATCCTTGGTCCACCGATGACCGAAGTCAAGAGCGAAAGATTGATTGATCGAGAAAAGATCAGAAAGTTATCGAGCGGTCGATGCCCGCACCCGCAGCCGCGGCAGCAGCGCCAGATGCCTGCCCGGCTCGTCCTCGTCCCGTCCGGAACCGTCCCGCCCGGAACCGAGCCGGCCGAGCAGCAGCTCCGTCGCGTACCGCCCCACGTGGCGCTTGGGCGGGCTGACCGCGGTGAGCGGGATGTCGCCCAGCGCCGCCACCTCGTCGTCGTACGCGATCACCGCCAGGTCCTCCGGCACCCGCACGCCCAGCTCGGACAGGCGCTGCACCAGGTGGATCGCGTCCACGTCGTTGTGCGCCACCACCGCCGTGGCCCGGCCGGAGACCACCGCGTCGCGCACCTCGCGCACCGCCTCCTCGAAGCGCTCCGGGTCCACCTCGGGCCCGGAGGTCCCGATCATCGCCGGGGCGCCGTCGGCCAGCCCCAGCACCGCCAGGGCGTCCTCGTACCCCGAGCGCACGGCGAGCGCGGTCGGGCTGTCGGCGCGGGCCACCAGGAGCGGGGTGCCGTGGCCGAGGCCGATCAGATGGCGCACCGCGAGCAGCACCCCGTGCCGGTGGTCGGAGCAGACCCGGTCCAGGCCGTCCAGCGGCGACCCGGGCGCCGGGGTGCGCTCCAGGAGCACGGCGGGCACCGGCAGCTCCGCCATCCAGTCCCCGTACGCCGCCTGGTCCTCGGCGCCCCGCCAGGCCGGGGCGATGAGCAGCCCGTCGGCCCCGGAGGCGAGCAGCCCCTCGGCGCGCGCCCGGTCCCCCTCCGGGCGGTAGTCCGAGATCCGCAGCACGAGCCGGCCCCCGGCACGCGCGGCCGCCTCGTGCGCACCCCGGATGACCTCGGCGAAGTAGTACGTCGCCGAGGGGGCGATCAGCCCGAGCACCGGGCCGCCGCCCGGTCCGGGGGCCGCGGGGGCGGACGCGTCCCGGGGCCAGGAGACCGAGCCGTGGACCCGGTCCAGCAGTCCGCGCTCGGCCAGCGCCTCGGCGTCACGTCGTGCCGTGACGGGGGAGACCCCCAGCAGTCCGGCCAGATCGGAGACACGGGCCGAGCCGCGCTCCCGTACCAGGGCCAGAAGTCGGTCATGACGTTCAGCTGCACTCTCGCGCACGGCGGCAGTCCCCTTGCAAATCGCGATGTGGTGGCTCGGCTCGCCAGACCCTAATCCACTGTGATCGATTGACGGAAGTTTCGATCATTCGCTACTCAGTCATTGACGTTCGATCAATCCGCGGTTCAGGATTCCCGGCGACGCCGAAGTCCGCCTCCCCTGGGAGCATCATGCCCACGACGAGTCCGTACACGGGGTACACCCGTGCCGATTGGGAGCGGGCGGCCGACCGATTGCTGCTCGCGGTACGCCCCTACGCCTCGCCCCGCCACGGCCGCATCGACCTCCCCGGCTCCCGGCCGAGCTGGTCCGGACCCCTCTCGGACGGCCTCGAAGGCTACGCCCGCACCTGGCTGCTCGCCGCGCTGCGGACCGCCGGAGCGCGCGGCGACGACCCGCACGGCTTCCTCGGCCGGTACGCCGAAGGGCTCGCCGCCGGCACCTCGGACCCGGCCGGCAGCCCCGACGCCTGGCCCCGCGTCGCGGACGTCCCCCAGGCCGTCGTGGAATCCGCCTCCGTCGCCCTGGGCCTCCGCCTCACCCGGCCCTGGCTCTGGGACACCCTGGACGACGCCACCCGGCAACGCGCCGTCGACTGGCTCCTGCCCGCCCTCGGCCCGTCCCCGGTGAACAACAACTGGTGGTTCTTCGGGCTCACCGTCGCCGGCTTCCTCCAGGACGCGGGCATCGAGACCGACCGGGCCCGGAAGACCATCGACCGCGCGCTGGAACACGTGGAGGACTGGTACCTGGGCGACGGCTGGTACAGCGACGGCCCGAACCGCTCCTTCGACCACTACAACGCCTGGGCGATGCACTTCTACCCGGTCCTGCACGCCCACCTCGCCGGCGACCGGGACCTCCTGGACCGCTACGGCCCCCGCCTGCGCCGCCACCTGGACGACTACAGCCGCATGTTCGGGGCGGACGGCGCCCCCATGCCGTTCGGCCGCTCCCTCGTCTACCGCTTCGCCGCCGCGGCCGCCCCCTGGCTCGGCGCCCTGACCGGCCACACCCCGCTCACCCCGGGCGCGACCCGCCGCCTCGCCTCCGGCACCCTCCGCCACTTCCTGGACCGGGGCGCCACCGACCCGGACGGCCTCCTCACCCTCGGCTGGCACCGCCCGTACGAGCCCATGCTCCAGGCGTACTCCGGGCCCGCCTCCCCGTACTGGGCCTCCAAGGGCTTCCTCGGACTCCTGATGCCCCCTGACCACCCCGTCTGGACGGCCGCCGAGGAGCCGATGCCCGCCGAGCGGGAGGACGCCGTGACCGTCCTCGGCCCGACCGGGATGCTCCTCCAGTCCACCGCCGCGGACGGCCTCGTCCGGCTCCACAACCACGGCTCGAACCACGTGGGCGACGACGAGGACCCCGGCTACGCCCGCTTCGCGTACTCCACCCGGACCGGCCCCACGCACGGCACCGCCGAGCGGGACAACCACTTCGCGCTGCACCCCGGCGGCGAGCCGACCGCCCGCCTCACCGCCGACCCCCTGGGCACCGGCCCGGGGCGGGCCGCCTCCGCGCACACCCCGCGCCCCGGCGTCCGCGTCGTCTCCGCCACCCTCGCCCACGGCCGCGCCGAGGTCCGCGCCCATCTGGTCACGGGCGCGCCCGACGGCACGCCCGTCCGCCAGACGGGGTGGGCGGCCGGGGACGACGGGACGCTCACCGCCCAGCTCCACCCGGTCCACGGCTACGGGGCCGGGGTCCGCGAACTGCCCGGCGGAGACACGCTGTTCGGCGAGACCTCCGGACTCCTGGCCGTCGAGGGCGCCACCGCCGGGCCCCGGTCCCTGTTCGTCGCGCTCGCCTCGCTCACCGGCGAGGCGGACCCGGCGCCCGTCGACACCCTCGCCGGGGTCCGCGTACAGAGCCCCCACGAGATCCATGTGACCTGGCACGACGGCACCACCGCCGTACTCCATCTCCCGGAGGAATCAGAGGAATCATGAGCCGCCGAAGCACCCTTCTCGCGACCGCAGCCCTCACCGCCCTCGCGGCCACCGCACTCGCCGCCCCGGCCCAGGCAGCCCCCCACCGGCCGGGCACCTTCCACGTCGACTGCACGGCCACGGCGCCCGGCGACGGCTCCCGCCACCACCCGTGGACCGGCCTCGCCGACGCCAACGCCCACACCTTCGGCCCCGGCGACCGCCTCCTCTTCCACCGCGGCTCCACCTGCACGGGCACGCTCACGCCCCGGGGCGCGGGCTCGGCCTCGGCGCCCGTCACCATCTCCGACTACGGCAGCCGCCACGCCTCCCGGGCGGTACTCGACGGGGCCGGAGCGCACGACGTGATCCTCCTCGCCGACACCCAGCACTACCGCGTGTCCGACCTGGAGATCACCAACGCCGCAGCCCCCGGCACCGAGCGCAACGGCATCCGGCTGCGCCTCACCGACTACGGCACCGCCCGCGGCTTCGAGCTCGACCACCTCTACATCCACGACGTACGCGGCGGCGACTTCAAGACCCTCACCGGGTCCAGCGCCATCCACATCGCCGTCGAGGGCACGACCCGCGCCAGCAGCTACGACGGCCTCGACATCCACCACAACCTCATCGAGGACGTCGACCGCGAGGGCGTCTACTTCAAGTCGACGTACTCCAGGCGCGACCTGGTCGGCAACCAGCAGGACCCCGCCGCCTACCCGGGTGACTGGACGCCCTCCACGCACGTCCGGATCTCGTACAACACCCTGCGGTCCATCGGCGGCGACGGCATGAAGCTCGACACCACCGCCGGCGCCCGCGTCGACCACAACCGGGTCGACGGCTTCCAGCTGCGCTCGCCCTCCGCCAACGCGGGCATCTGGACCTTCAACACCGACGACACCACCATCGAGTACAACGAGGTGTCGGGCGGCGGGAACACCCACGACGGCATGTCCTTCGACGCCGACGGAGCCTCGCGGCACACGGTCTTCCAGTACAACTACAGCCACGACAACAAGGGCGGCTTCCTGCTCGTCTGCCCGTACAGCGGCGCCAGGACCGTCGACACGGTCGCCCGCTACAACGTGAGCCGCGACGACGGCGAGCGGCTGCTCCAGAACTGCTGGGGCCCCATCCTCAACACGCGGGTCCACAACAACACCTTCGTGAACGCGAAGGACACCGTGCCGAAGTACCTGGTGCAGGACGACAACAGCAGCCCGGCCACCACCGTCCACGAGCAGCACATCACCAACAACCTCTTCGTGAGCGAGGGCACCGGCGGCTACGGCTTCACCAGCCCGACGCCCGGCCTGGCCTTCGACCACAACGCGTTCCACGGCGCGCCGATGACCCGCCCGAACCCGGGCGGCATCACCGCCGACCCGCTGCTGCGCGACGACTTCCGGCTCGGCGCGGGCTCCCCGGCCCTGGCCGCCGGTGCGGCCGTCGAGGACAACGGCGGCCGGGACTACTTCGGCAACCGCCTGAAGCCCGGCGCCCCCAACATCGGTGCCTACGCGGGCCGCGGCGTGAAGTAGCCGCGCCGCCCCCTACTGCGGCCCGTACTTGCGGCCTGTTCGCGAGGTCAGCCCTCCGAGCAGGCCGCGCGGGGCCAGCTTCACCGCGCCCATCAGCACCTTGTAACGCGGGTCCGGGATCGACACCGACTTCCCGCGCGCCAGGTCCGCGAGGGCCGCGCTCACCAGCTTGTCCGCGTCGAGCCACATCCAGCCCGGGATGTTGCCCGTGCCCATGCCGGCCCGCTGGTGGAACTCCGTACGCACGAAGCCCGGGCACAGCGCCATCAGCCGTACCCCGGACCCGGCCAGGTCCTTCGCCGCGCCCTGGCTGAACTGCACGACCCACGCCTTCGAAGCGCCGTACGTGCCACGCGGCACGAACGCCGCGACCGAGGCCACGTTGACGATGCCGCCCCGGCCGCGCTCCCGCATCGAGGCCGCCGCCGCCGAGGTCAGCCGCAGCACCGCCTCGCAGTGCACCTTGAGCATCGCCAGCTCGTCGGCCATCGGGACCTCCAGATAGCGCCCCTTGTTGCCGAAGCCCGCGTTGTTCACCAGCAGGTCGACCGGGCGCCGGGCGTCCCCGAGGCGCTCCTCGACCGCGCGGATGCCCTTGTCCTCGGACAGGTCGGCCCGCAACACCTCCGCCTCGATGCCGTGCCGGTCGTGCAGCTCGGTCGCCTGCTCGCGCAGCCGCTCAGCGTCCCGGGCCACCAGGACCAGGTCGTACCCGTCGGCGGCGAGCCGCCGGGCGAAGGCGGCACCGATACCCGCCGTCGCGCCCGTGATCAGTGCAGTCGTCATACGCGGCACGGTAGAGCATCCCGGAGCGGCACCTCCCGGCGCTCCCGCGCGCTCAGGAAGCGGTGAGCTCCGCCGCGTACGCCCGCGCCTTGCGCAGCGTCGACGGGGTCAGCGCCCCGCCGGCCGGGAGCAGCAGCGGCAGCAGGTCGCGCCGGGTCGTCACGGCCCGGAACTGCAGCTCCACCGTCACCTCGTGGTCCGGCCGGTGCACGACCTCGACCGGGTCGCCCGCCCGGACGGAGCCCGGCGTGATCACCCGCAGGTACGCCCCCGGGGCCGCCGCCCGCGTGAACCGCTTCACCCAGTGGGCCTCGCCGAGATGGCCCTGGAACGTGCGGCACGGGATGCGGCCGGAGGCGACCTCCAGGACCAGCTCCCCGCCGACCCGCCAGCGCTCGCCGATCAGGGCCTCGCCGATCCGCAGCCCCGCCGTGGTCAGGTTCTCGCCGAACGAGCCGTTGGCCAGCGAGCGGCCCAGCTCCCGCTCCCAGGCGTCCAGGTCCTCCCGGGCGAAGGCGTACACCGCCTGGTCCGAGCCGCCGTGGTGGCGCAGGTCGCACACCGCGTCCCCGGCGAGACCGCTGCCGCCCTCACCCCTGGGGCCGGGGTCGGAGACCCGCGCGGGCCCGTCCACGGGCCGCTTGTCGATACCGGTCCTGCCGCCCGGGGCATCGGTGCAGGACGCCGCCGTCGGACGCCCCGCGTTCACGGTCAGCACAGTCATCGCGGTCATACCGGAACGCTATCCAAGGTGTGGCTCAAAGCCGCACGCCGATACTTCGCGATCGCCCCAAGCGTTGCTTATGCTGGAGGGGTGATCGAAGCCCGCCACCTCCGCGTCCTGCGCGCCGTCGCCACCACCGGCTCCTTCTCCGCCGCCGCCCGCGAGCTGGGCTGCACCCAGCCCGCCGTCAGCCAGCAGATGAAGGCCCTGGAGTCCTCCGCGGGGACCCCGCTGCTCATCAGGACCGGCCGCGAGATGCGGCTGACGGAGGCGGGCGAGGCTCTGGTGCGGCACGCCTCCGGCATCCTCGCCGGACTCACCGCCGCCGAGGAGGAGGTCGCCGCGATCGCCGGACTGCGGGCCGGCCGGGTCCGGCTCGTCTCGTTCCCGAGCGGCAGCTCGTCGCTGGTCCCCGGCGCCCTCGCCGCCCTGCGCGCCGCCCACCCCGGCACGCGGGTCTCCCTCGTGGAGGCCGAGCCGCCGCGGTCGGTGGAGATGCTGCGGGACGGCGACTGCGACATCGCGCTCGCCTTCCGGTACGGCGACACGGGCGCCGAGTGGGACGACCTGGTGGTCCGTCCGCTGCTCACGGACCGGCTCACGGGGCTCGTGCCCGAGGGACACGCGCTGGCGGACCGGGACGAGGTCGGCATCGCGGAGCTGGCCGGGGAGTCCTGGATCGCGGGGTGCCCCCGTTGCCGCAGGCAGCTGGTGGAGGTGTGCGAGGAGTCCGGCTTCACCCCCCGCATCGACTTCGCCACCGACGACTACCCGGCGGTGATCGGCCTGGTGGGCGCGGGCCTGGGGGTCGCCGTGCTGCCGGCGCTGGCCATCGAGTCCGTACGCCCCCGAGGGGCCAGGACCGTCACGGTGGTGCCTGCCATCGAACGCGAGATCGTCGCGCTGACCCTGCCCGACCTGGCGCGGGTCCCGGCGGTGGCGGCCACCCTGGACCACCTGGCGCTGGCCTCTTCCAGCCCCGTCGGCGTCTGAGGCGCGGGGTCCGGGGCGGAGCCCCGGCTTCGGAAAGGGGCAGGGCGGCGTGAAGAAACGTTTCTCCCCCGATACGCGCAGCGACGGTCACCCATGCCCCGGCGGGGAAGCCGGCGCCGCCGCGGTGATCAGCCGGTTGCGCGCCCGCCCCATCAGCTCCTCGCGCTCGTCCTCCGTGAGCCCACCCCACACCCCGTAGGGCTCGCGGACGGCCAGCGCGTGCGCCGCGCACTCCGCGCGGACGGGGCACCGCATGCAGACCTCCTTCGCGGAGGTCTCGCGGGCGCTCCGGGCGGCGCCGCGTTCCCCCTCGGGATGGAAGAAGAGCGAGCTGTCGACCCCGCGGCAGGCCGCCAGCAGCTGCCAGTCCCACAGATCGGCGTTGGGTCCGGGAAGTCGGGAGAAATCGGCCATTGCTTGTCCCCTCGAAACCGTGCTGAGTCGGAAGCGTCGTGTGCGTCGTGGGTGGGTGCTCGTCGATGACCGCGTACAAAACCGTACATCTACGGTGTTAGTAGATGTAAATATGACTGATTGCGAATCTAGCCACAGACACCACCAAAAGGGAAGAAATCCCGCTAAATGGGGCACGGTCCCGCCGGAAATTTCGGTTGACGACTGGACGACCTGTGGCGCTCTCCTCCGTGAGCGCTTACTCACGTAGAGTGCCGAACTCGGTCTTCCGACCCGTAACTCTTTCGAGTGACCATCGTTGAGAGTGCGGAGGCGGTTGGCAGAAAGAGCGATCGGGCAAGTGTCCGAGAGCGTCAACCGCACAGGTGACGACTTGTAACAGCCTGGAGGCTCAAGGTGACGCGCATCAGCTGCGGAGGGCGGTCATGACTTCCGTCCTCGTCTGCGACGACTCCCCGCTTGCCCGAGAAGCGCTCCGTCGCGCGGTCGCGACCGTGCCCGGCGTCGAGCGTGTGACGACGGCCGCCAACGGCGAGGAAGTCCTCCGCCGCTGGGGTGCCGACCGTTCGGATCTGATTCTCATGGACGTTCGCATGCCCGGGCTCGGGGGGGTGGAGACGGTCCGCCGGCTGCTCTCCGCCGACCCCGGTGCCCGGATCATCATGCTGACCGTCGCCGAGGACCTGGACGGCGTCGCGCTCGCGGTCGCCGCCGGTGCCCGCGGCTATCTGCACAAGGACGCCTCCCGGGCCGAGCTCCGGGCGACCGTCACCCAGGCGCTGGCCGACCCGACGTGGCGGCTCGCCCCGCGCCGGCTGCGGTCGGCCGAGATGGGTGCGGCGCCCACACTCACGGCGCGCGAGATCCAGGTGCTGGAGGGGATGAGCCACGGCCGCTCCAACGCGGAGATCGGCCGTGAGCTGTTCCTCTCCGAGGACACGGTGAAGACGCACGCCCGGCGGCTCTTCAAGAAACTCGGCGCCTCGGACCGCGCCCACGCGGTGGCCCTGGGCTTCCGGTGGGGTCTGGTGCGCTGACAGTCGGCCCGGGCCCCGCGCGGCCCGGGCGCAGGGGGTGCGGCGCGAGCCGTACCCCGCCGATCCGGCGGTATGTGACGCTTCCCGGCCGATGCCGCATCCTTGAGACGTGGAGTTCCTCGGGAACGATTCGGTCGAGCGGAAGGGGAGGGCGCAGGACATGACTTCCGGCGCACCCGCTCATAACGCTTCGGTGCACAACTACGGACGCGGTGCCGCGGATGAAGCGGGACCGGGGCACCATGGTTCGATGCGCGACGACGGGACGACGGTGATCGGTGCCCTGGTGCACCGCGCCGTCGAGGGCGACGCGCAGGCCACCCACGACCTGCTGGCCCACGTCCACCCGCTCGCCCTGCGCTACTGCCGGTCCCGGCTGAACCGGCTGCCCGGTGACGCCCGCCACTTCACGGAGGACCTGGCGCAGGAGGTGTGCGTCGCCGTGCTCATGGCGCTGCCGCGCTACAAGGACACGGGCAGACCCTTCGAAGCCTTCGTCTTCGCCATCGCCGGTCACAAGGTGGCCGACCTCCAGCGCGCCGCGATGCGGCACCCGGGCTCGACCGCGGTGCCCTCCGACGAGATGCCGGAGCGCCCCGACGACTCGCTCGGGCCCGAGGAGCGCGCGCTGCTCAGCAGCGACGCCGCCTGGGCCAAGAAGCTCCTGGCCAACCTCCCGGAGAACCAGCGCGAACTGCTCGTGCTGCGCGTCGCCGTCGGGCTGACCGCCGAGGAGACGGGGCAGATGCTCGGCATGTCCCCGGGCGCCGTCCGGGTCGCCCAGCACCGCGCGCTGAGCCGGCTGCGGGCCCTCGCCGGACAGTGAGCCGAGCGGTGGGCCGAGGGGCGGGCCCGGCCCTCGGAGACGTACGCCACAGACGTAGAAAGCTACAGAAACTGCGGGTGATCTTGCTCGTGGAATGAGACGCCTCCCGAGCCCGTTAGCATGGACATCCGCACCGATCAAGGCCATTTGGGGAAGGTGTCATGACTGCAAACGTCGACGGAGTGCCCGAGAAATTCGCGACGCTCGGGCTGACATACGACGACGTGCTGCTGCTGCCGGGCGCATCCGAAGTGCTGCCCAACGCGGTCGACACCTCGACGCTCATCTCGCGCAACGTCCGCGTCAACATCCCGCTGCTGTCCGCCGCCATGGACAAGGTCACCGAGGCCCGCATGGCCATCGCGATGGCCCGGCAGGGCGGCGTCGGCGTGCTGCACCGCAACCTCTCGGTCGAGGACCAGGTCAACCAGGTCGACCTGGTCAAGCGGTCCGAGTCCGGCATGGTCAGCGACCCGATCACGGTCGGCCCGGACGCCACGCTCGGCGAGGCGGACGCGCTCTGCGCCAAGTTCCGGATCAGCGGTGTCCCGGTCACCGACCGGGCGGGCAAGCTGCTCGGCATCGTCACCAACCGCGACATGGCGTTCGAGTCGGACCGTTCGCGCCAGGTGCGCGAGGTCATGACGCCGATGCCGCTGGTCACCGGCAAGGTCGGCATCTCCGGCGTGGACGCCATGGAGCTGCTGCGCCGCCACAAGATCGAGAAGCTGCCGCTGGTGGACGAGGCGGGCATCCTCAAGGGCCTCATCACGGTCAAGGACTTCAAGAAGGCCGAGCAGTACCCGAACGCGGCCAAGGACGCCGACGGCCGGCTGCTCGTCGGCGCCGCCGTGGGCGCCAGCCCCGAGGCGCTGGACCGCGCCCAGGCGCTGGCCGAGGCGGGCGTCGACTTCCTGATCGTGGACACCTCGCACGGCCACAACAGCAACGCGCTGAACTGGATGGCCAAGATCAAGTCGGCCGTGAACGTCGACGTGATCGGCGGCAACGTGGCGACCCGCGACGGCGCCCAGGCCTTGATCGACGCCGGTGTGGACGGCGTCAAGGTCGGCGTCGGCCCCGGCTCCATCTGTACGACCCGCGTCGTCGCCGGCATCGGCGTCCCGCAGGTCACCGCGATCTACGAGGCCGCGCTGGCCGCCCGCGCGGCGGGCGTCCCGGTCATCGGCGACGGCGGCCTCCAGTACTCCGGCGACATCGGCAAGGCGCTCGCCGCCGGCGCCGACAGCGTGATGCTGGGCTCGCTCCTCGCGGGCTGCGAGGAGTCCCCGGGCGAGCTGATGTTCATCAACGGCAAGCAGTTCAAGTCGTACCGGGGCATGGGCTCGCTGGGCGCGATGCAGTCCCGCGGCCAGGGCCGCTCCTACTCCAAGGACCGGTACTTCCAGGCCGAGGTCTCCTCGGACGACAAGCTCGTCCCCGAGGGCATCGAGGGCCAGGTGCCCTACCGCGGCCCCCTCGCCAACGTGCTGCACCAGCTCGTCGGCGGTCTCCGCCAGACGATGGGCTACGTGGGCGCCGCGACCGTGGACGAGATGGAGAGCAAGGGCCGCTTCGTGCGGATCACCTCGGCGGGCCTCAAGGAGAGCCACCCGCACGACATCCAGATGACGGTCGAAGCACCGAATTACAGCAGGAAGTAGCGCGACGGCGCAGGTGAGGGGCGGACCGGGGTTCCCGGGACCGCCCCTCACGTGTGTGTCGGGGATACTGGACAGCGCAGACGCAGAGGGAAAGGCCACATCATCGTGACTGAGATCGAGATCGGGCGCGGCAAGCGCGGCCGCCGGGCATACGCATTCGACGACATCGCCGTCGTCCCGAGCCGCCGGACCCGCGACCCGAAGGAGGTCTCGATCGCCTGGCAGATCGACGCCTACCGCTTCGAGCTGCCGTTCCTGGCCGCCCCCATGGACTCCGTGGTGTCCCCGCAGCACGCCATCCGCATCGGTGAACTCGGCGGTCTCGGCGTCCTCAACCTGGAAGGGCTGTGGACCAGGCACGAGGACCCGCAGCCGCTGCTCGACGAGATCGCGGAGATGCCCGTCGAGACCGCGACCCGCCGGCTCCAGGAGATCTACTCCGCGCCGATCCAGGAGGAGCTGATCGGGCAGCGCATCAAGGAGGTGCGCGACTCCGGCGTCGTCACCGCCGCCGCGCTCTCCCCGCAGCGCACCGCCCAGTTCTCCAAGGCCGTGGTCGACGCGGGCGTGGACATCTTCGTCATCCGGGGCACCACGGTCTCCGCCGAGCACGTCTCGGGCGCCGCCGAACCGCTGAACCTGAAGCAGTTCATCTACGAGCTGGACGTCCCGGTGATCGTCGGCGGCTGCGCCACGTACACCGCGGCCCTGCACCTGATGCGTACCGGCGCGGCCGGTGTCCTCGTCGGCTTCGGCGGCGGCGCCGCGCACACCACGCGCAACGTGTTCGGCATCCAGGTCCCGATGGCGACCGCCGTCGCCGACGTGGCCGGTGCCCGCCGCGACTACATGGACGAGTCCGGCGGCCGTTACGTGCACGTCATCGCGGACGGCGGCGTCGGCTGGTCCGGCGACCTGCCGAAGGCCATCGCCTGCGGCGCGGACGCCGTGATGATGGGCTCCCCGCTGGCCCGCGCGACGGACGCGCCGGGCCGCGGCCGGCACTGGGGCATGGAGGCCGTCCACGAGGACGTGCCGCGCGGCAAGCTGGTGGACCTGGGCTCGGTCGGGACGACCGAGGAGGTCCTGACCGGCCCCTCGCACACCCCGGACGGCTCGATGAACATCTTCGGCGCGCTGCGCCGGGCGATGGCCACCACGGGCTACAGCGACCTCAAGGAGTTCCAGCGCGTCGAGGTGACGGTCGCGGACTCCCAGCACCGCCGCTGAGTTTTCCCGTACACACGCCGGAGGGGCCGGACCGCGAATCGCGGTCCGGGCCCTCCGGGTTTTCGTTACGCGCCCTTCCTCGCACCGGCGACGGCGCCGGCGGCGCCGAGGGCCAGGAAGAGGTAGTCCTTGAAGCCGGCCGCCTCGCTGTACGCGTCCGTGAGGACGCCGAAGTGGTCGAAGAAGATGCTGGTCGCCGACTCGTGCGCGAGGTCGGAGAGGGCGATCGAGATGCCCACGAGCTGACCGATGTACACGGCGCCGATGGAGATCAGGGCGCTGACGACGGTCACGGCGGGGTTGGCGCCGCCGAGCTTGCTCGCCGCGAAACCGACGAGGAAGCCGACGCCGACCGCGATGTAGCCGATCTGGTGATCGGACTTGCCCAGGATGAAGCCGTAGATGAGCGCGCCGACGACGGCCGCCACCACGCCCGCGCCGAGGCCGAGCGCGATGTTGTTGCGGGCCGGCGGGGCCGGGGTGAAGGGAGCGGGGCCGCCGCCGAACGGGGCGCCGGGCTGCTGGCCGGCGAACGGGTTGCCGCCCTGGGGCTGGGCGTCGTAGGGCTGGTTCGGCGGTGGTACGGGCTGGCTCATGCTGGGTTCTCCCCCTGGGGACGTCTACGCACTGCTGTGCGAGGAGTGACGCCGCAGGCTAGCAGCCGGTTCCGACATCGGCCCACCGAAATCCTTGGGGGGACTGGGCTGAGGGTCCGTCATCAGAGCCGGTGGGCGGCTCCGGCGGGGGTCGCGCCACGGGTGTCCAGGAGGAGCTGCGCCTTCACGGCGAGGCCCTGGAGGTCGTACGTACGGTGGTGCTGGAGCAGCACCGTGAGGTCCGCGCCGGCGGCTGCCTCGTAGAGCGAGTCGGCGCGGGGGACGGGGAGTTGGCGGACACGCCAGTCCAGGACGTGCGGATCGTGGAAGCCGATCTGGGCGCCCATGTCCATCAGCCGGGTGGCGATCTCGCGGGCGGGGGACGCCTCCTGGTCGGCGAGGTCCGGCTTGTAGGTGACGCCGAGCAGGAGGATGCGCGCGCCGCGCACCGCTTTCCCGTGTTCGTTGAGGAGGGTGGCGCAGCGCTGGATCACGTACTGTGGCATCCGCTCGTTGATCTCCTGCGCCAGCGAGACCATCCGCAGCGGGGGGCCGGGGGTGCGGTGGTGGTACGGGAGATGGCCCGGGTCGACCGGGGCGCCGTGGCCGCCGACGCCGGGGCCCGGGCGGAAGGGCTGGAAGCCGAACGGCTTGGTCTCGGAGCACCGGATGACGTCCCAGAGGTCGACGCCCAGATCGTGGCAGAGGACCGCCATCTCGTTGACCAGGGCGATGTTGACGTACCGGAAGTTGGTCTCCAGGACCTTCGTCATCTCGGCCTCGCGGGTGCCCCGGGCCCGGACCACCTTGTCGGTGAGGCGGCCGTAGAAGGCGGCGGCGGACTCGGTGCAGGCGGGGGTGAGGCCGCCGATGACCTTGGGGGTGTTGGCGTAGACGTGGGTGCGGTTGCCGGGGTCGAGCCGGCTGGGGGAGTGCGCGAGGTGGAAGTCGCGCCCGCCGCGCAGGCCCGAGCCCTCCTCCAGGATCGGGAGCAGGAAGCCCTCCGTGGTGCCGGGGGGCACGGCCGATTCCAGGAGCACGGTGGTGTGCGGGCGCAGCCGGGCGGCCAGGGCGCGGGCCGCGTCGGCGACGGCGCTCAGGTCGAGGGTGCGGTCGGGGCCGAGCGGGGTGGGCGCGCAGATCACGGCGGTGCGGACCCGGCCCAGCTCGGCCTGGTCGGTGGTGGGCCGGAAGCCCAGCGAGAGCATGCGGCGGATGTCGGAGGCCGGCAGCGATCCCTCGACCGGGGTACGGCCCGCGGCGACCTCCGCGAAGGCCCGGGGGTCGGTGTCGTAGCCGATGGTGTGGATACCGGCGTGGACGGCGGCCTGGGCCAGGGGCAGGCCGAGGTGACCGAGTCCGATGACGGCGAGGTCTGCAGGCACTGGGTGGGCCGTCCTTCCCTTAAAGCCAGGAGGCAGAAAGCGCAACCGCTGTGGACAGCGCTATGTCAGGTTAGGCGTAAATATGACCGATATGCCGCATTGTGTGGCCCTTGTCGTCCGGGTGTTGTCCACAGGCGGTGGCTGAAGTCGCGCGGCGCGGACAGAATCGATCTGTGGGCACGGGCGCCGAACGCATGGTCGGGGCCGCGATCCGTGCCGGACCCCGAGCAACCGGGAGGCAGCGGTGAGGACAGCGACACTGGGACCCGCGGAGCGCGCCGAGGCGCTCGCCGCCATGGCCGAGCGCGAACTGGACGTGCTGGTCGTGGGAGCGGGGGTGGTCGGCGCCGGGACGGCGCTCGACGCGGTCACCAGAGGGCTCTCGACCGGTCTGGTCGAGGCGCGCGACTGGGCGTCCGGCACGTCGAGCAGGTCGAGCAAGCTGATCCACGGCGGCCTGCGCTATCTGGAGATGCTCGACTTCGCCCTCGTACGGGAGGCGCTGAAGGAGCGCGGGCTGCTGCTCGAACGGCTCGCACCGCACCTGGTGAAGCCGGTGCCCTTCCTGTACCCCTTGCAGCACAAGGGCTGGGAGCGGCTGTACGCCGGTTCCGGCGTCGCGCTGTACGACGCGATGTCGGTCTCCTCCGGGCACGGCCGGGGCCTGCCCGCGCACCGCCACCTCTCCCGCCGCAGGGCCCTGCGCGTCGCGCCGGCCCTGAAGCGGGACGCGCTGGTGGGGGCCCTCCAGTACTACGACGCCCAGATGGACGACGCCCGCTATGTCGCCACGCTCGTGCGCACCGCGTCCGCGTACGGCGCGCAGGTGGCGAACCGCGCCCGGGTGACCGGCTTCCTCCGGGAGGGGGAACGCGTCGTCGGCGCCCGCGTGGAGGACGTCGAGGCGGGCGGGGCGTACGAGGTCAGGGCCAAACAGGTGGTCAACGCGACCGGGGTCTGGACGGACGACACCCAGTCGCTGATCGGCGAGCGCGGCCAGTTCCACGTACGGGCGTCCAAGGGCATCCACCTGGTCGTCCCCAAGGACCGCATCCACTCCTCGACCGGCCTGATCCTGCGCACCGAGAAGTCCGTGCTCTTCGTCATCCCCTGGGGCAGGCACTGGATCGTCGGCACCACGGACACCGACTGGGACCTGGACAAGGCGCACCCGGCCGCCTCCAGCGCCGACATCGACTACCTGCTGGAACATGTCAACGCGGTCCTGTCGACCCCCCTGACCAGGGACGACGTCGAGGGCGTCTACGCGGGCCTGCGGCCCCTGCTGGCCGGTGAGTCGGACGCCACCAGCAAGCTGTCGCGCGAGCACACGGTCGCCCACCCGGTGCCGGGCCTCGTCGTCGTCGCGGGCGGCAAGTACACGACGTACCGGGTGATGGCCAAGGACGCCGTGGACGAGGCGGTGCACGCTCTCGACCAGCGGGTCGCCGACTGCGTCACCGAGGACATCCCGCTGCTGGGTGCCGAGGGCTACCGCGCCCTGTGGAACGCGCGCGCCAGGATCGCCGCCCGCACCGGCCTCCACGTCGCCCGGGTGGAGCACCTGCTCAACCGGTACGGCTCGATGACCGAGGAGATCCTGGAGCTGATCGTCGCCGACCCCGCGCTGGGTGATCCGCTGCCGGCCGCCGACGACTACCTGAAGGCCGAGATCGTGTACGCCGCCTCGCACGAGGGCGCGCGCCACCTGGACGACGTCCTGACCCGGCGCACCCGGATCTCCATCGAGACCTTCGACCGGGGCACCCGCTCCGCCCGGCTCTGCGCCGAGCTGATGGCGCCGGTCCTCGGCTGGGACGCCGGCCGGATCGACCGGGAGACCGAGCACTACGAGAAGCGGGTGGAGGCGGAACGCGAGTCGCAGCGCCAGCCGGACGACCTGACGGCGGACGCGGCGAGGCTGGGGGCGCCGGACATCGTGCCGCTGCTGTGACGCCGCCTCAGCCCGGCCCCGGCGGAACTGCCCCTCCGGGAGCCCCGGTTCCCGTGTGTCGGGAGCGGCACCAGGACCCGGCACCGGGGCCGGTCCCGGGGTGAGGGACAATGAACGCTCTGCCAGGGCGGGTTGATCGCAGAGGGGACGCATGTCGGAGGCGGAGCAGGCACGGGAGCCCCAAGGGGACAAGGACGGACGTCTCCTGGCGGGGCGGTACCGGCTGGGGAAGGTGCTCGGCCGGGGCGGTATGGGTACGGTCTGGCGCGCCGTCGACGAGACCCTGGGCCGCACGGTGGCGGTCAAGGAACTGCGGTTCCCGTCGGCCATCGACGAGGACGAGAAACGCCGCCTCATCACGCGTACGCTGCGCGAGGCCAAGGCGATCGCGCGCATCCGGAACAACGGCGCGGTCACGGTCTACGACGTGGTGGACGAGGACGACCGGCCGTGGATCGTCATGGAGCTCATCGAGGGCAAGTCGCTGGCCGAGGCGGTCCGCGAGGACGGTGTCCTGGAGCCGAAACGGGCTGCCGAGATCGGCCTCGCCCTCCTCGACGTGCTGCGCTCCGCGCACCGCGAGGGCATCCTGCACCGCGACGTGAAACCGTCCAACGTGCTGATCGCCGAGGACGGCCGGGTCGTGCTGACCGACTTCGGGATCGCCCAGGTCGAGGGCGACCCGTCGGTCACCTCCACCGGCATGCTCGTCGGCGCCCCCTCCTACATCTCGCCGGAGCGGGCACGCGGCCACAAGCCGGGACCGCCCGCCGACCTGTGGTCGCTCGGCGGCCTGCTGTACGCGAGCGTCGAGGGCTCGCCGCCGTACGACAAGGGCTCCGCCATCGCGACCCTGACCGCCGTCATGACCGAGCCGCTGGACCCGCCGAAGAACGCGGGCCCGCTGGAGGAGGTCATCTACGGGCTGCTCACCCGGGACCCCGAACAGCGGCTGGACGACGCCGGGGCGCGCGCCCTGCTCAACGACGTCATCAGCTCCTTCGAACAGCCGGAGCGCCCCGCTCCGGCCCCCGCCGACGCCACCCAGGTCATGGCGCTGCCCAAGGGCGTCGCCGACACCAAGCCCGCGTCCGGTGAAGCGGGCGAGGGCACCCGCGACCGGCTGCGCGGCGCGCTGCGCTCCGTGCGCAACGCCCGGACCACGCCCGCCGCCGGTGCGGCCGCGACCCCCGCCGCCGCTCCCGTCACCGCACCGCCCGTCCCGGCCCGGCCGACCTCCGCCCCCGGCGCCGCGTCCCCCTCCGGGGCCGTACCGCCGCAGCGCCCGGCCTCCTCGCCGGTCACCGCGCCCCGCGCGTCCCTCACGGACGTGGTCCCGCGCCGCACCCTCGCGATCATCGCGGCCGTCATCGTGCTCGCGGTCCTCGGCACCGTGCTGGCCCTCACCCTCGGCGGGGGCGACGACAAGCCCGACGACTCCGGCGGGAAGAACGCCGGCGCCTCCGCCCCCGCCGGGACGCCGAGCCCCGACGCCCCGTCCGGCTCCTCCGACGCCGCACAGGGCGACAGCGGCAAGGAACAGGACGCCGGCCAGGACGAGGACAAGGGCAAGGGCAAGGGACACGACGACGACGCGGAGAAGCAGGGCGAGGACGGGAAGAAGGGCGGCAAGGCCGAGGACGCCGTGCCCGCCGGCTACCGCACGGTGACCAACAAGCGGTTCCACTTCTCCATCGCGATGCCCAAGGGCTTCCGCTTCGACACCGGCTCCGGCCAGGGAGCCGGTGCGATCTACAACGAGGACGGCGGCTTTCCCCGCCTCCAGGTCGACTACACCTCCTCGCCCGGCAACGACGCCGCCGCCTCGTGGAACTCCGCCCGGGGCGGGGTCGCCGCCTCCAGCACGGACTATCACCACCTGGGCATCCAGAAGGTGCAGTACAACGGCTATCCGACCGTCGCGGACTGGCAGTTCGAGCGCACGCAGCACGGACAGCGGGTCCGGGTGCTCAACCGCGGCTTCAAGGCCGACAGCGACCACGGTTACGCGATCATGATCAGCTGCAAGGCCGACGAGTGGGACGGCAAGGAGTGCCGGACGCTGCGGAAGACGGCGTTCGCCTCGTTCAAGCCGGTCGACTGAGCGGCCGACGGCGGGATTCGGCCCGGCCGCGAGGCAGGTTGGGCCGACCCTGCCGCGCGGTCGCCGCTTGCCACGTATGGTGAGAGCCCGGAGACCGTACGCAGCCGAAACGCGCAGTCAATTGCACCGCAGACGACTGTGATCGACCAATTCGGTGCGGTCTCCGTGACCGGGGGACAGCGCGCTCTGGGGAGGCGTCGTGGACGACTACGCGGGTCGGGTGCTCGCCGACCGCTACCGCCTGCCGCTGCCCCCGTCCGACGCGTACGAACTCGCCGAGACACGGGCCTTCGACACCTACAGCGGGCAGGAGGTGCTGGTCCGTCAGGTGCCGCTGCCCGAGGTGGTGGACGCGGAGTTCGTGGAGGGCGACGGCCGGACGTCCGCCGCGCCGCGCACCGTGCGACGGCCCGCCGATCCGGCCGTGCGGCGCGCCATCGAGGCCGCCCAGGCGGCGGCCCAGGTGCCCGACCACCCGCGCCTGGACCAGGTCTTCGACGTGTTCGCGGAGGCGGGCTCGCTCTGGATAGTGAGCGAGCTCGTCGCGTCCCGCCCGCTCGCCGCGCTGCTCGCGGAGCGCCCGCTGAATCCGTACCGGGCCGCTGAGATCGGCTCCGACGTGCTCACCGCGCTGCGCGTGCTGCACGCGCACGGCTGGACCCACCGCAACATCACCGTACGCACGGTGCTCGTCTGCGACGACGGACGCGTCGTCCTGACCGGTCTCGCCGCCGGGGCGGCCGAGGAGGCGCTGTGCGGCTACAGCCCGGTGCCGCGACCCGACGACGAGGAGCCGGACGAGGACGGCTTCGGCGGTCCCGCCGTCGAGACCGGCCCCACCGGCCCGTACGTGCCGCCCGCCGGCCTGCTGCCCGCCTCCCGGGGCCCGGCGGCGATCGAACCGGGCCCGTACGGCTCCGAGGAGGACCCCGCGCCCCGGCCGGTGCCGCCCGCCGGGCTGCCCGTGCCCGCCGCCGGGGCCGACACCGCCGCGCGCGCCCGGGCCGGTGCGATCGCCGCGTACCGCGCGGGCGCCCGCGCCGCCGCCCGCCGGGGCGACGAGGAACGCCGGGGAGCGGCGCTGCCGCCGGGCCGGGACGCATGGGCGCGCGACACCGCGCCGTCGGGCCCCGCCGCACCGGGCCCCGCCGTGGAGGACGCGTACGACGACGACGCGGGCCAGGCGCCCTGGAGCGTCCTGCCGCCGGCCCGGAACGACGCGCACGACGACGCGTATGACGACGACACGTATGACGACGCCGCGTACGACGACGGCCCGGAGGGATCGCGCCCCGGCACCCCGCCGCGCCCCCGGCCCGAACTGCCGCAGCTGCCCGGCGGCTGGGTGCGCGACCCGGACGCGCCGGGGCCGTATGACGGTCGCCTCTACGACGAGGACGAGGAGGACGACGAGGACGAGGACGACGGGCCGCCTCCCCGCCGCCTCCACCTCACCGGCACCTGGGACGACGGGCCCGCCGCCGGGCGCCCCGTCCCCGCGGGCGGCTCCCGCGAGGACGCGCTCCGGGCCGACGCCGCGCGCCGCGGCACGCCCGCCGACCGGGGTCCGTACGGGCCCGAGGCGTCCGGCCACGACGTCCGCGCCCCGTACGACTCCGGCTCTCCGGGGCCCGGCGCCCCCGCCGACCGCTGGGACGACGAGGACCCCGAGGGCCCCGGCGCGGCCGGGTATCGCGGGCCCGCCACCGCGCTCGCCGCCGAGCGGGCGCGGCAGGCGCGGATCGCCGTGGTCGGGGCGGTCACCGAGCGGTGGGCGCCCGAGCAGGCCGGGCCGGTGCACGGCAACTGGCAGCTGGCGCCGCCCATCGGGCCCGCCACCGACCTGTGGGCCCTCGGCGCGCTGCTCTTCCGCGCCGTCCAGGGGCACGCGCCCTACCCCGAGGACAGCGCGGCCGAACTGGTCCAGATGGTGTGCGGCGAACCGCCCGCGTTCGCCGAGGAGTGCGGGCCGCTGCGCCCGGTCGTGGAGTCGCTGCTGCGGCAGGACCCCACCGAGCGCCCCGACGTGGAGGAGCTGAGCGGCTGGCTGCGCTCCCTCGTGCGGTCGGCGCCGGAGCCGGAGGCCGGGTTCGACGTCGTGCCGCTGCCCGCCGAGGACGCCACCCGGCTCCCCGTCGTCCGCCGGCGCGGCGAGCTCGTCCGCAAGCGGCGGTCCCGGCGCGGCGGAGGGACGCACGCCCGCGGCCGCCACCCCCGCGAGGCCGTGGACCGCACCGCCGTCGTACACCGCGAGCCACGCCTGAAGCCGCCCCGCGAGCCCCGCGCGCCACGGGAACCCCGCGCGCCACGGGAACCCCGCGCGCTGCGGGAGGGCGAGCAGCCGCGCCGGCTCGGCCGGACGCTGCTCGTCCTCATCATGCTGGCGCTCGTCGCGGCGATCGCGTACGCGGTGCTGTTCATGCCCGAGTCCGGCGAGGACGGCAAGGAGACCGGCGCCGCTCCGTCCCGTACCGCCTCCGCACCACCCGCGTCCGCGACGCCCGAGCCCACGGCGAGCGCGTCGAAGAAGCCGTCCGGACAGGCCTCGTCCGGGGCGCAGAAACCGCAGACCAGCCGGTCCGCCGCCGCGCTCGCGCCCGGGTACACGCTCCGTGAGGACTCCGAGGGCTTCGAGGTCGGGCTGCCCAAGGGGTGGCAGCGCAGCCCCGCCAACGCGGAGCGTCAGATCCGCTACGGCAGCGACGGGTTCAGCGTGCTCATCGTCCCCGGCCGCGACACCGCGAAGGCCAACGGCAGCGATCCGCTCGACTACCAGCGGGACAAGGAGCCGGAGCTGAAGCCGTTCCGCGACTCCAGCTGGTCGTCGGCGAGCGGCCTGCGGCGTACGGACGTCGGCCGACAGGCCATGGCCGAAGGCCAGTTCACCTGGCAGGACGCCAACGGCCGTGAGGTGTACGTCCGCAACCTCGTCATGCTCGTCGGCGGCCGGTACCACATCCTCCAGGTCATCGGCCCCGAGGACGAGCGCGACCGGATCATCGAGATCTACCAACAGGCCAGCGTTTCCTACCGCGTGACGGATTGAAACACGGGATCTGCGTCACAGTGCGGTCTCGTGGGCGATGCGAGGTTCCGTGGCCATGCGTCCGCTCCGTAACCTGTCTTCCGAACCAACGGGGGCGGGGACACAGGTGGATCGATCACAGGGCACGGAAGCGGGGCTGTTGCTGGCCGGGAGGTACCGGCTGGGCGACGTCCTCGGACGCGGCGGCATGGGGAAGGTGTGGCGCGCCCACGACGAGGTGCTGCACCGCACGGTGGCCGTCAAGGAGCTGACCGCCGGGCTGTACGTGGCCGAGTCGGACCGGGTCGTGCTGCACGCCCGGACCCAGAAGGAGGCCCGCGCGGCCGCCCGGATCACCCACCCCGGCGTCGTCACCGTCCATGACGTGGTCGAGTACGACAACCGGCCGTGGATCGTCATGCAGTACGTGGACGGGCCCTCGCTCGCCGACCGGGCGAAGGAGTCCGGCGGCGAGATAGAGGCCCGCGAGGCCGCCCGCATAGGACTGCACGTGCTGGGCGCGCTGCGCGCCGCGCACGGAGCCGGGGTGCTGCACCGGGACGTGAAGCCGGGCAACGTGCTGCTCGCCCGGGACGGCCGGGTCCTGCTCACCGACTTCGGGATCGCCGCGATCGAGGGCGACTCCACCATCACCAGGACCGGTGAACTCGTCGGCTCCATCGACTATCTGGCGCCCGAGCGGGTACGCGGCGGCGACCCCGGCCCCGCCTCCGACCTGTGGTCCCTCGGTGCCACGCTGTACACGGCCGTCGAGGGGCGTTCGCCGTTCCGCCGGACGTCCCCCATATCGACCATGCAGGCCGTCGTCACCGAGGAGCCGCCGCCGCCCGCCCGGGCCGGGGCGCTCGCCCCGGTCATCACCGCGCTGCTGCGCAAGGAGCCGGCGGACCGCCCGTCGGCGGAGGAGACCGAGCGGATGCTCCTGGAGGCCATGGAGGGCCGCGCGCCCCGGGCCGCCCAGGCGTTCGTCCCGACGCAGCAGGTCTCCGAGGAGATGCTGCGCGGGGGCACCGCCGTGCTGCCCCGGCCGGGGCCCGCCGTGCCGCCCGGGCCCGGGCCTGCCCCCGTCCCGGCCGCCCGCCGCGGCCGGTGGCGTACGACGGTCCTGGTCATCGTCCTGGCCGCGGTGCTCGGCGGCGGTGCGGGGATCGCCGCGATGCTGTACGCGCACCGCACGGAGGCGGCCGACACCGGGGGCGGCTCCACGGCCTCGCACGGCACCCGCACCCCGGGGCCGGTCACGCCGACGCCGACCCCTACCCCGACGCCCACGCCGAGCCCCTCGGGGAGCACCGTGACGCAGGACGTGCCGGACGGCTGGCGGCGCGTCGTGGACCCGTCCGGATTCAGCGTGCTGCTGCCGGAGGGCTGGAAGCGCGTGGTCAACGAGAACAACATCGACTACACCCCCGACGGCGGCGTGCACTACCTCCGGGTCAGCGCCGACCCGGCCCCCGACTTCGACCACCCCTACGACCACATGATCGGGCTGGAGAAGCAGCTGAGCACCCGGCTGCCGGACTACAGGCGGATCGAGCTGAACAGCAACGTCTACCGCGACTTCGTCGGGTCCGTCTGGGAGTTCACCTGGACCGAGAAGAACGGCGAGGCGCGGCACGCGATCGACCAGATGTACCTCGCGGAGGACGGCGGCCCGGAGTACGCGCTGTACATGACGGGCCCGGCGGACGACTGGGACGAGACCCTCGACCGGTTCAACGCGATCCTTCGCAGCTGGAGCCCCCCGGACGAGCAGTAGCGCCGGCCTTCGGGTCGAGCCATAGCACCTGATCAGTGCTTATGTCGCCAGTGATCACTGGCCGGGTCGGCGGGGGTGTGGCGGGACTCCCGGAGAGACGGTGAAAAGGTGTTACCCACGGGTACCCAAAGCCTTCCCGTCGACGTACTCTCGCCCTCATGACGGACTCGCAGGCTGCCCCCACGTCCCCCGCCGCCGCCACGGCCGGCACCAACCCCGTGGCCGCCGCCCCCGCGGGCGTGCGCACGGCCGCCGATGTCGTGACGCCCGAGGTGGTCGCCCGGCTGACGCGGGGCGTCGCCGGCTCCGGCCGCACCGCCAACCACACGCCGTTCACCGGCGAGAAGCTGGCCGACCTGCCGGAGTCCACCCCCGAGGACGTGGCCGCCGCCTTCGAGCGGGCCCGCGCCGCCCAGCCCGCCTGGGCCGCCCTGCCGGTCCGGGACAGGGCCGCCGTGCTCCTGCGCTTCCACGACCTGGTCATCGGCCGGCAGTCCGAGGTCCTCGACCTCATCCAGCTGGAGACCGGCAAGGCCCGGCTGCACGCCCACGAGGAGGTCCAGGCGGTCGCCGTCGCCGCCCGGCACTACGGCCGCGGGGCCGCCGCGTACCTGAAGCCGAAGCGGCACACCGGGGTCGTGCCGACGCTCACCAAGGTCACCGAGCTCCGTCAGCCGCGCGGTGTCGTCGGCCAGATCGCCCCCTGGAACTACCCGCTTGAGCTGTCCGTCGGCGACGCGCTGCCCGCCTTCGTCTCCGGCAACGCCGTGGTGATGAAGCCGGACACCGAGACCGCGCTCACCGCCCTGTGGGCCCGTGACCTGCTGATCGAGGCGGGGCTCCCGGCCGAGGTCTTCCAGGTCGTCCTCGGTGACGGACCGGTCGTCGGCCCGGAGGTCGTCAAGCACGCCGACTACGTCTCGTTCACCGGCTCCACCCGCACCGGCCGCGAGGTCGCCCAGGGCGCGGCGGCCCGGCTCGTCGGGGTCTCCCTGGAGCTCGGCGGCAAGAACGCGATGCTCGTCCTGGCGGACGCCGACGTGGAGAAGGCCGCCGCCGGCGCCGTCCGCGCCTGCTTCTCCTCGGCCGGCCAGCTCTGCATCTCCATCGAGCGGCTGTACGTCCACGAGTCGGTCGCCGACGACTTCGTGGAACGGTTCGCCGCCCGGACGAAGGCGATGCGGCTCGGCAGCGCCCTCGCGTACGGCGCCGACATGGGCTCGCTGGTCGGCGAACGGCAGTTGGAGACCGTCGTCCGGCACGTCGCCGAGGCCGTCGAGAAGGGCGCCAGGCTGGTCGCCGGAGGGGTCGCCCGCCCGGACATCGGCCCGCTCTTCTACGAGCCGACGATCCTGGACGGCGTCGAGGCGCCCATGGCCGTCTGCACCGAGGAGACCTTCGGCCCGGTCGTCTCGGTCTACCGCTTCCGCGACGAGGACGAGGTCGTGGAGCTGGCCAACGCCACCCCGTACGGCCTGAACTCCAGTGTCTGGACCAAGGACTCCAGGCGCGGCCACCGGATCGCCGCCCGGCTGCGCACCGGCACCGTCAACATCAACGAGGGGTACGCCCCCGCGTACGGAAGCGTGCAGTCCCCGATGGGCGGCATGAAGGACTCCGGTCTCGGCCGGCGCCACGGCTCCGAGGGCATCCTCAAGTACACCGAGGCCCAGACCGTCGCCCAGCAGCGGCTGATCCCGCTCGCCCCGTCCTTCGGGATGGACGACGAGAAGTACGCCGCGTTCATGACCCGCAGCCTCAAGGCGATGAAGGCCTTCCGCCTGCGCTGACGCACCCGCGCCCCCGCACCACTTCTGTCCTTTTCGTACCGAGGAGTGCCATGTCCCAGGACAGCCCTGCCCAGAATCAGGACCGGCCGGCCGGTGCGGCCGACGACGACGCCGCGTACGACTACGACGTCATCGTCGTCGGGTCCGGCTTCGGCGGCGCGGTGTCGGCGCTGCGGCTGACCGAGAAGGGGTACCGGGTCGGCGTCCTGGAGGCGGGGCGCCGCTTCACCCCGGGCAGCCTGCCGAAGAACTCCTGGGACCTGAAGAACTACCTCTGGGCGCCCGCGCTCGGCCTCTTCGGCATCCAGCGCGTGCACCTGCTCGGCAAGGTGATGGTGCTGGCCGGTGCCGGGGTGGGCGGGGGCTCCCTGAACTACGCCAACACGCTGTACGTGCCGCCCGCGCCGTTCTTCGAGGACCGGCAGTGGGCGCACATCACGGACTGGCAGGACGAGCTGAAGCCGTACTACGACCAGGCCAAGCGGATGCTCGGGGTGCGGCTCAACCCCACGACGACCCCCTCCGACGTCCACCTCAAGGCGGCCGCCGAGGCCATGGGCGTCGGCGACACCTTCCATCCGGCCCCGGTCGGCGTCTTCTTCGGCGACGGGCAGGACGCGGACGGCACCGCGCGCGCGAAGCCCGGCGGGACGGTCCCGGACCCGTACTTCGGCGGGGCGGGCCCGGCGCGCAAGGCCTGCACCGAGTGCGGCGAGTGCATGACCGGCTGCCGGCACGGCGCGAAGAACACCCTCAACGAGAACTACCTCCACCTCGCCGAGAAGGCCGGCGCGGTCATCCACCCCATGACCTCCGTCGTCGCCGTCACCGAGGACCCCGAGGGCGGCTACCGCGTCGCCACCGTGCCGACCGACCGCCGGAAGAAGGCCGAGCCCACGGCCCTGCGCGCCCGCGAGGTGGTCGTCGCGGCGGGCACGTACGGCACCCAGACCCTGCTGCACACGATGAAGGACAAGGGGCTGCTGCCCCGGCTCTCCGCGCGGCTCGGCGAGCTGACCCGTACCAACTCCGAGGGCCTGGTCGGCGCCCAGACCTCCGACCGGCGCTACCGCAGGAAGCACGGTACGAAGCCCGACTTCTCCAAGGGCGTCGCCATCACCTCGTCCATCCACCCCGACGCCGACACCCACATCGAGCCCGTCCGCTACGGCAAGGGCTCCAACGCCATGGGCGGCATGACCATCGTCCAGGTCCCCTACAGCGCCCACCGGGTCCGCGCCTGGCTCGGCAACCTGGTCAAGCACCCCACGATCGCCGTCCGCTCGCTCTCCAACCGGCGCTGGTCGGAGCGCGTCATCATCGGGCTCGTCATGCAGTCGCTCGACAACTCCCTGACCGCCTACCGCAAGCCGCGCGGCATCGGCAAGGGCCTGCTCACCGCCCGCCAGGGCCACGGCGCACCCAACCCCACGCAGATCGCCGCGGCGACGCAGAGCGCGACCCTGCTCGCCGAGGAGATCAACGGCTTCCCCGGGTCCAACATCGGCGAGCTGATGGGCACCCCGCTCACCGCCCACTTCCTCGGCGGCTGCCCGATCGGCGCCGACGCGGACGAGGGCGTCATCGACCCGTACCACCGGCTGTTCGGGCACCCGGGCATCTCGGTGGTCGACGGCTCGGCGGTCTCCGCGAACCTCGGCGTCAACCCGTCGCTGACGATCACCGCCCAGGCGGAGCGCGCCATGTCGTTCTGGCCTAACAAGGGCGAGCCGGACCCGCGCCCGGCGCAGGGCGAGGCGTACGAGCGGCTGGCGGCGGTCGAACCGCAGGCACCGGCCGTCCCGAAGGAGGCGTTCGGCGCGCTCAGGCTGCCGTTCCTGGGGATACCCGCCGTGCCGCCGAAGAAGCCGGAGACGGCCTGAGGGCAGCAGAAGGGGCTGCACCCCCCTCCCAGTGCAGCCCCTCACGCTGTAACCGGTCCGTCGTAAGACAACCGACAACCGGTGTTCCGCATGCATGACCTGTCGGACGCCCCGATGGTTGTCCCCGCACTGATGAAATCCTTATGTGAGGTGGATCACTCCGGAATCGTTTCGCCGGCCGTGCCCGATCCGTGATCTGGTTCCGGGCAACTTTTCCCCGGCGCCCCCGGTCGTACCCCCTGTCGCCGCCACAGCGGTCACACAGCTCCCGACGACCCCGAGGGCCCGAGATGAGAAGCACGACCCCGTTCCGCCGTGCGGCCGGCATCGTCGCCTCGGCCGGCCTGCTGGCGGGCGGTCTGCTCGCGCTGAGCGGCCCCGCGCAGGCGGCCGACCCCGAGTTCACGATCGGCGGCCCCGCCGAGACCGCCCTGCACCCGTATCCGGCCACGGGCTCCCCGCGGAGGACGAGCCTCGACATCACGGTGACCAACCCGTCCGAGGACGAGGAGAACGGGGACTTCGCGGAGGAGTACACGGTCCGCTTCGACTTCGGGAAGCTGGCGGGCGTCGCGGACGTCTCCTTCGACGAGGGCGGCAGCCTGGACTGCGAGCGGACCGGGACCACCGCCGTCTGCCACGACTACGGGATCTGGCCCGGCCTGAGCACCCTCGCCGAACTCCGGGTCAGCGCCGCCGAGGGCAGCGAGGACGGCGACTCCGGCACCATCGAGGTCACCGCCGAGGCGGAGGGCGCCACCTTCCGGCCGTTCACCGCGCACGTGTCGATCGGCGGGCCCGACCTGTCGATGAAGCGGCTGCCGCTCAAGACGGAGCTGAAGCCCGGCGACAGCCAGCCGGTGCCCCTCACCTTCACCAACAACGGCACCCGCGCCGCCCGGGGCGTCCTGCTCACCCTGCGCAACACGCGCGGCCTGGAGTTCACCGAGCGCTACCAGAACTGCGAGTACAGCGAGGAAGAGCTGGGCATGGGCAGCCCCGGCTCCTGGTCCACCGCGCTCTGCACCTTCCCCGGCAGCTACGAGCCCGGCGCCACGTACACGCTGGAAGTGCCGCCCGTGCTGCGGGCCACCGAGCGCGCGCTCTACGACACCTTCCTCTACCGGATCAACGAGGACGGCACCGACGCCCGCGCGGCGCTGCGCTCCGGAGCACGCTTCAGCCCCGGCAAGGGCGCGATGCTGGCCCTGCGCAAGGCCCCGGCCGTCCGCTCGGCGGACCTGGACCCGTCGGACAACCAGCAGGACGCCGACTTCCGGACCACGAACACCGCCGACTTCGCCGCCTACGGCGACAAGGCCGCCGGGAAGGCGGGCGACACCGTCGACGTGACCCTCGGCTTCCGCAACAAGGGACCCGCCTGGGTCGGGTACATCCGCTCCGGCGAGGACGTCGCCACGGTCGACTTCACCGTGCCCCGCGGCAGCTACGTCGTCTCCAAGCCGGACGCCTGCCGGGGCGTGACCGCCTCCGGCGGGTACCGCGAGAACCAGGAGAGGGCCCCGCGCTACTTCTGCTCCACGCCCATGTCCGTCCTGGAGGACGCCGACTTCGCCCTCCCCTTCCGGCTGAAGCTCGTCTCGGCGGACCCCGGCAGCAACGGTGCGGTCGTCGTCCGCAGCACCCACCTCCAGGCGCCCCCGCTGCCCTTCGACCCGGAGCCCGCCGACAACAAGGCGTGGGTGGAGCTCAACGGCGAGGAAGCGCACGCCACGGCCGGCGGCTCCGACGGCGGCGGCTCGACGGCCACGGGGGGCTCCGGCGACACCGGCGGTTCCGGGACCACCGGTGCCACGGCCGGCTCCGGTTCGTCCTCGTCCGGGACCGACGGCGCGAGCGGCTCCGGCACCACCGGCTCCGGCAACGGGGGCGGCGCGCTCGCCTCCACCGGCACCGTAGCGCTCTCCGCGTCCGGCGCGGCCCTCGTCGCGCTGGTCGCGGGCGGCGTCCTGGTCACCGTGTCGAGGCGGCGGGCCACGCGCTGACCCCGCACACGGAGAAACGGCCGGCCCCGGGCGTCCCCGGAGCCGGCCGTTTCCCCGGAGAGACCTGGCGGTCCCTCCGATGTGACCGGGCTGCTGTCCCCTGCCGACCGGTCACGCACGCCGGTGCGCGGTCCCACGGCGTACACGCGTACGCCACGCACCCCGGCGGAGCCACGTGTGGTTCCCCTGAAGATCCGCCCCTGGCCGACGCGGACACCGGGACCAACGAAGCCGCGCGGGGCCGGGTCACGCGCCGTACGGGTGAGACTCCGCCCGAACGGGGATACGGCGGGGGAGCGCTCAGACCCGGCCCCGGCACAGCTCCAGGAGCGTCATCGCCAGCGAGGTCCCCGGCTTGCCCAGCGCCTCGCGGTAGCGGACCAGGATCTCCGTCTCGCGGGAGAGGTTGACCCGACGGCCGCCCGACGTCATCCGGGCCTCCTGGATCACCGCCGAGACCGCCATCCGCTCCTGGACGAGCCCGATGATCCGGTCATCGAGGGCGTCGATACGGGTGCGGGCGTCGCCGATCAGGGACGCGGCCTCGTCGGTGCGGGCGCCGGTCGCCTCGGCGGGGGTCGTCGCGGCGGGGGTGGTGGTGCTGCTCATGGCGGTCTCCCGGTGGGATGCGGCACCCCGGGGCCGGACGGGCCCGGCACGCAGAACGCCCCGGGCCTGTCGGCCCGGGGCGCCTGGAACGTTGCTTGTCAGTTGCTCAAGCAGCACGACCATGGCAGCCGGCGGGCCGGATGCCATAGGTAAAGACGAAGGTCGTGTGCTGACGCATGTGGCCAGTATGGACCCCGTGCCCGCCGGGCCCACGCCCGGCCCGGATCGTGAGACGCCGCACACCCCCGGGGCGGCGGTCCGGACCGGGGCAGGTCACTTCCGGCCGCCGGTAGAATTGGAGGACCGACCCCTCTCCACCGCCGGAAGGCCGCCCGTGCCAGCAGCACCCCCCGCCGCCCCCGACACCACCACCGACGTGGTCCTGGTTGTCGACTTCGGCGCGCAGTACGCCCAGCTCATCGCCCGCCGTGTCCGTGAGGCCCGGGTCTACAGCGAGATCGTGCCGTCCACGATGCCGGTGGCCGAGATGCTGGCCAAGAACCCCCGCGCGATCATCCTCTCCGGCGGCCCCTCCTCCGTCTACGCCGAGGGCGCGCCCTCGCTGGACCGCGCGCTGTTCGAGGCCGGGGTCCCCGTCTTCGGCATGTGCTACGGCTTCCAGCTGATGGCGACCACGCTCGGCGGCACCGTGGACGACAACGGCGCCCGCGAGTACGGCCGCACCCCCCTCACCGTCTCCAAGTCCGGCTCCACCCTCTTCGAGGGCACCCCGGACGAGCAGTCGGTGTGGATGTCGCACGGCGACGCCTGCTCCGCCGCCCCCGAGGGCTTCACCGTCACCGCGTCCACGGACGTCGTCCCGGTCGCCGCCTTCGAGAACGACGAGAAGAAGCTCTACGGCGTCCAGTACCACCCCGAGGTCATGCACTCCACGCACGGCCAGCAGGTCCTGGAGCACTTCCTGTACCGGGGCGCGGGCATCGAGCCCACCTGGACCACGGGCAACGTGATCGAGGAGCAGGTCGCCGCGATCCGCGCCCAGGTCGGCGACAAGCGCGCCATCTGCGGCCTGTCCGGCGGTGTGGACTCCGCCGTCGCCGCCGCCCTCGTCCAGAAGGCCATCGGCTCCCAGCTCACCTGCGTATACGTCGACCACGGCCTGATGCGCAAGGGCGAGACCGAGCAGGTCGAGAAGGACTTCGTCGCCGCGACCGGCGCGAAGCTCAAGGTGGTCGACGCCGAGAAGCGCTTCCTCGACGCCCTCGCCGGCGTGTCCGACCCGGAGCAGAAGCGAAAGATCATCGGCCGCGAGTTCATCCGCGTCTTCGAGCAGGCCCAGCTGGAGATCCTCCAGGAGGACGGCCCCGAGGTCGCCTTCCTCGTGCAGGGCACGCTCTACCCGGACGTCGTGGAGTCCGGCGGCGGCACCGGCACCGCCAACATCAAGTCCCACCACAACGTGGGCGGGCTCCCCGAGGACATCGAGTTCGAGCTCGTCGAGCCGCTGCGCCAGCTGTTCAAGGACGAGGTCCGGATGGTCGGCCAGGAGCTCGGCCTGCCGGACGAGATCGTCCAGCGCCAGCCCTTCCCCGGCCCGGGCCTCGGCATCCGCATCGTCGGCGAGGTCACCAAGGACCGGCTCGACCTGCTGCGCGAGGCCGACGCCATCGCCCGCGAGGAGCTGACCGCCGCCGGCCTGGACCGCGACATCTGGCAGTGCCCGGTGGTCCTGCTCGCGGACGTCCGCAGCGTCGGCGTCCAGGGCGACGGCCGCACCTACGGCCACCCGATCGTGCTGCGCCCGGTCTCCTCCGAGGACGCCATGACCGCCGACTGGTCCCGGCTGCCGTACGAGACCCTGGCGAAGATCTCCACCCGCATCACCAACGAGGTCGCCGACGTCAACCGCGTGGTGCTCGACGTGACGAGCAAGCCGCCGGGGACCATCGAGTGGGAGTGACCCTCCCCTTGAGCCTCTGACGATGCCGCCGCCCGATGCACCGGGCGGCGGCATCGCCGTATCCGCCGGCAGCGGCCTCGCGGGGGAGCCGAGCCCTGCCGGCGTTTGAGGCGCGGAGCCCGGAAACCCGCCCGCCGCGGAAACCCAGCCCCTCCGGCGCTTGAGGCGCGGGGCCCGGGGCGGAGCCCCGGTTTCGGGAAGGGGCGGGTAGGGGAACAGGCCCGCCGCAGGCGCTCCCCCCGCACCGCACCCACCCCCACCCCCACCCCCGCGCCCCGGAAAACCCGTGGCGCGCGCCGGGCCGCCCGTGACACGCTCCGCCCCCATGTCCGCCGAAAAGATCCGCGCCCTGATGTCCGCCGCCCAAAACGACCACCTGACCTGGAACACCCCGCTCTCCGAGGAGCACGCCGCCCAGCTCGTCGCCGCCTGCGCCCCCGCGCCCGGCGCCCGCGTCGTGGACCTCGGCAGCGGCTGGGGAGAGCTGCTGATGCGCCTCGTGGAGTCCGCCCCCGGGAGCACCGGGGACGGCGTCGAGACCGACCGGGAGGCCGTCGCACGCGGCCGGGCGCTCGCGGGGGAGCGGGGGCTCGCGGAGCGCGTACGGTTCCACGAGACCCCCGCCGCCGAGTGGCCGGAGAAGGACTACGACCTCGCCGTGTCCATCGGCGCCTCGCACGCCTGGCCCGGCGGGACCGCCGAGGCCCTGGCCGCGCTGCGGGCGTCCGTACGGCCCGGCGGACGGATCCTGTTCGGCGAGGGGTTCTGGGAGCGGGAGCCGGACGAGGCGGCGCTGGCCGGACTCGGCGCCGAGCCCGGGGACTTCGGCTCGCTGCTCGACCTGATCCGCCAGGCCGAGGCGGCGGGGCTGCGGGCGCTCCAGGTGACCGCCGCCGACCGGCGCGAATGGGACCTCTTCGAGTCGCACGCCAACGTCGGCCGGGGCGAGCGCTGGGCCCTGGCCCACCCGGACCACCCCCTGCACGACGGGGTCGTCGCCGCCGTGGACGAGCGGCGCACCGGCTACTACGGCGGCTACCGGGGCACGCTCGGCCTGGCCTACCTCGTGCTCAGCGCCTGAGCGGGTATCGAACGCGCTGACGAAGATGCCCCTCCGGTGCGCCCCGATGCGGCAGCCCGCCGCCCCGTACGGCACAATTCGCTGCGTTCACAGACGAGTTGGCCGCCCCGGGGTGGCGACAGGGGCGGGAAAGGGCGGCGTTCTCCGTGGCGTTGGACGAGGCACGACAGGGCGCGCACGGCGGCGGCTGCACCTGCGGGGACTGCCCGCACGGGGCGCGCCAGGGACACCGGCGCGCGGTGGCCGCCTTCCTGGCCAAGCGCGACGGGTTCGCCGCCGGACAGGGGCTGCCCGCCGGGGTCGCCCAGTCGGCGTCCGCGACCCGGCAGTGGGTCTCCGACGAGCTGACCGAGTCCGCGCGCGAGGTGGCCGACCGGGGCCGCGAGGCCGGGGACGCCTGGCTGTACCGGGTGTGGCAGCGCACCCTGGTCGTGGTCTGGGGCGGCCTCGCCGTCCTCGCCCTCGCCGAGGCCGCCACCGCGATCGGTGCGGGCTGGAGCCACGCCCGCACCGCCGGACTCGTCGCCGGACTGGTCACCGCCGCGCTGCTGACCGCCGCCGCCCACGTACACCGGGCCCGCGGCGGCCTCCTCGCCCCGCTGATCGGCGAGGACAACCGGCTCTCCACCTCCCGCGCGGTCGCCGCGTCCTGGGTGCTGCTCGCCGTGTTCTCCGTACTCGTCCTCGCCCTCGAACTGGCCGCCGCGTCCGGACACGCCCGGCGCGACGAGCTGATCGAGGGGCTGGACCTGGCGCGCGGCGCCGGGATCGTAACCGTGCTGGCGCTGGTGTGCGCCGTGGCGGTGGCCGTGCGCCGGGTGGTGAGCGTACGGGTGCTGTCCGGGCGGCTCCAGAAGCTGCGCGCCGACCGGCCGCGCGCGGCGGACCTGCTCACCGACGACTCGGGGCGCGGCGGTTTCACGGACGTGCAGTACGTGCTGGTGTCCACGGTCGCCGTGGTGTTCGCCGCGGTCCGCCTCGCCCGCAGGCCCGAGCAGCTGCCCGACCTGCCGTGGGGCCTCGCCCTTCTGGTCGCGGTGTCGGCGGCCGTCTACTTCACCGGCAAGTACGGCGAGGGCGGCCGGCCCGTCGTGCTCTCCGTCGTCCGGTCCCGGGAGGCGGGCGACCTGGACGCGCCCATCCGGACCGGGGACGACATCGAGATCCGGGGCGCCGGGTTCGTGCCGCCGGGCGCGGGGGCCCCGGACCGGCTGGCCCGGGTCGTGGTGCGGATCGGGAGCGTGCACGTCCATGTCCCGCTGGTGCCGGTCCCCGGGGGCTTCGCGAACCCCTCCGACACGCTGCTGACCGTGCCGGTGCCGGTCGAGGTGGAGCCGGGCGTGGTCGAGGTGCAGGTCGTGACGGCCGCGGGCACGGAGACCGCCCCGGTCGCCATCGACGTCACCGACTGACCCGGCGCCCTTCCCGCGAACCGGGACCGCGCTGAACGCTTTCGCCGCGTTCGTACGTAAGGTCGGGTGACGGGCCGCACGGTCCGGTGGACACGGCACGGCCGCGGAAGGCGGGAGCAGCATGTACGGGTACGGCGGTAACGGGCGGGGCCTGGGACGTGTCCAGGGCGAGGGCAGCAGCCTGCGGGAGCTGGCGCGGGAGCACGCCCTGCTGCCGCTGCGGATCTTCCTCGGCGTCACCTTCGTGTACGCGGGGCTCGACAAGCTCACCGACAGCGCCTTCTTCCACGCCACCGGCCCCGGGTCGATCGGCGAGCAGATGCACGCCGTCCGCGACTCCGCCGCGATCCCCGGCCTGGTCGACCTGGCCCTGAACGGCCCGTCCGGCTTCGGTTACGCGATCGCCATCGGCGAGCTGGCCGTGGGCATCGGCACCCTCCTCGGCCTGTGGACGAGGATCGCCGCGCTCGGCGGCGCCCTCATCTCGCTGAGCCTGTGGCTGACCGTCAGCTGGCAGGTCTCCCCGTACTACCTCGGCAACGACCTGGTCTACCTCATGGCGTGGCTGCCGCTGCTGCTGGGCGGGGCGCCGTCGCTCTCGCTGGACGCGCTCCTCGCGGCGCGCCGGCGGCGGATGCGGTAGCCGATCCACGTCACCCACGCGGCCGTCCACAGCCCGCCGCCGAACAGCGCGACGAAGAACTGCGGCGGGGCGTCCCAGGCGCCCGCCGCGTCCGCCGCGTATCCGGCGGCCAGGGCCAGCATCATCAGGCCCGTGACGGCCCGGCCCGGCCGGAACTCATGACGCGGCACGGTTGACCTCCACCTGTCCGTAGTCCACTTCCAGATCCAGGTCGACCGTGCCGCCCGGGGTGCTGCCCTCGGCCGGCGACAGCGTCTTGCGCTGGTCCTGCGTGGCGCGGATGTCCAGATCGCCCTTGTGCCGCCCGTCCACCACCACGAGCGCGCCGAACCGGGTCCGCGCGTGCACCCGGACGGTGACCTCCGGCGGGACGTGCACCAGAACCCGGCCCGCCCGGGCCTCCACCCGGGTCCGCACCGTCTCGCCCCTGGGCACCGTGATCCGGGTCAGGTCCAGCTCGGCCTGGCCCGCGCCGATCGCGTACGACGGCCGGACGGCGGCGACGGACGCCGGGCGCCACTCCTCGCGCACCCAGTCCGTGCCGATGTCCTTGGGCAGCGACGCCGCGCCCACCAGCAGCCCGGACGTGATCATCGCCAGCAGCAGCGTGCCGAAGCCGGTCCGCCCGACGAACGCGCTGACCAGCATCGCCAGGCCGAACACCCCGAGCGCGGCGGCCAGGCCGACCTCCAGGCTCGTGCCCAGCGGCTGGGACCCCCAGGTCAGCCCCGTACCCAGACCGCCCGCGAGCAGCGCGCCGAGGAACGCCAGGCCGGCGATCGAGCGCGGCCCCCGCACCTCCCGCGACCGGGGCGGCGGCGGGCGGAACGGCGCGTCGGGCGTCGCCCCGCGCGGCTCCCCGGCGACGGCGGCATCGTGCGGCCCCCACAGATAGCCGATCGCCACCTTCCCCGTCGAACCGTCCTTGACTATCGGATCGCGCCACCAGGACGGCCAGGACAGCGTCGGCGGCGCCATGACCTCGGGCGGCGCGTCCGACGCCGCCTGCGCGGCCGCCTGGTGCAGCGGGTCCTGCGGGTCGGCCGTCTTGCGCGCCTGCGTCCACATGGAGAAGCCGAGGACCGCGACCGACAGCATCGCCGAGAACGCCAGCGTGCCGCCGTTCCCCAGCATCGACAGGAAGAGACCGCAGCCGATCAGCGCGCACAGCACCGCGCTCAGCGACGCCAGCTCGACCCGTCCCGACAGCAGCCGGCGCGCCTCGTTCTCGTCCTCGCCCTCCGCCGGGATCAGCAGCCAGGCGAAGCCGTAGAAGATCAGCCCGAAGCCACCGGTCACCGAGAGCACCCCGAGCACGATCCGGAAGATCACCGGATCGACGTCGCAGTACCGGCCCATACCGCCGCACACCCCCGCCACCACCTTGTGCCGCGGGCTGCGGTGCAGGCGCGGAGCGGGCTCGGGAGTCGGCGGTGCGGCGCCGGGCGGCGCGTCCTGGGGAACGGTCATGGCTCCATGGTGACGGCCCCCGGGCCCCACCGGCACCCGCCCCGACCCTGGCCGGTCCCTGATATTGCCCCGCCGGCCTCTCAGGGATGCCGGGCCCCGCCCCGCCCCCGCGTCCCAGCCGTCTCAGGGTCGAACTGGGGGCCGACCCTGATGTCCTCACCCGCGCGGGCATGTGACGATCGGACCATGCCAGCCGCCACCACCCGAGCCGCAAGCTCCCACGCCGCCGACCCGGAGGAGCCCCCGCTGCGCAAGCTGTACCGCAGCGCCGACGGCCGGCTCCTGGGCGGAGTGGCGCGCGGACTCGCCGGACACCTCGGACTCCCGGTCGCCTGGCTCCGGTTCGTCTTCCTCGGCCTGTTCTTCGCGGACGGCCTCGGCGCCCTGCTGTACGCGGTGTTCTGGATCGTGGTCCCGCTCGGCGTCGGCGGCGTGGACGGACCCAGATCCGTCTTCGAGACCGCCCCCGACGGCACCCGCCGCCTCCGCAAACCCGACAGGGGCCAGGTCTTCGCCCTCATCGCGCTGCTCGTCGGGGCCGTCATCTTCGTCGGCAACGTCGACATGGGCAGCAAGGCCGACCGCTACATCTGGCCGAGCCTCCTCATCGGCGCCGGCTCCGTCCTGGTGTGGCGCCAGGCCGACAACGCCCGCCGCGCCCGCTGGATGGAGGTCGGCCGCCGCCGCCGCGTCCTGCAAGTGGCCCGCGCCCTGGCCGGAGTCGCCCTCGTCGGCCTGGGACTCGCCGTCTTCATGGTCGTACGCGGCTCCGCCGCCCAGCTCGGCAACGTCATCACCGCCGCCATCGCCGTGCTCACCGGCATCGCCCTCCTCGCCGGCCCCTACCTCGTCCGCCTGACCCAGGACCTCTCCGAGGAACGCCTCATGCGCATCCGGGCCCAGGAGCGCGCCGAGGTCGCCGCCCACGTCCACGACTCCGTGCTGCACACCCTCACCCTGATCCAGCGCAACGCCGACGACGCCGGCGAGGTCCGCCGGCTGGCCCGCTCCCAGGAACGCGAGCTGCGCAACTGGCTGTACAACCCCGAGGGCACCGGCAAGGACGAGGACGACGAGCCGGAGACGCTGGCCGAGGCCGTCAAACGGGCGGCCGCCGAGGTCGAGGACAAGCACGGTGTCCCGCTGGAGGTCGTCGTCGTCGGCGACTGCCCGCTGGACGAGAAGCTGGCCGCACAGATGCAGGCCGCACGCGAGGCGATGGTCAACGCCGCCAAGTACGGTGGCGAGGGCGGTGCCGTCCAGGTCTACGCGGAGGTCGAGGGCCGCACGGTCTTCGTCTCCGTGCGCGACCGGGGCCCGGGATTCGACCTGGACTCCGTACCGGGGGACAGAATGGGCGTACGAGAATCGATCATCGGCCGGATGCAGCGCAACGGCGGTACGGCCCGGCTGCGTTCGGTGCCCGGCGGGGGCACCGAGGTCGAGCTTGAGATGGAGAGGACGAGCGATGAACGGGACCAGTGAGGCGACCGGGGGCCGGGAGAACCCGGAGCGCCGGGTACGAGTCGTGCTCGTCGACGACCACCGGATGTTCCGCACCGGCGTACAGGCCGAGATCGGCCGCACCGAGGAGACCGGCGTCGAGGTCGTCGGCGAGGCGGCCGACGTCGACCAGGCGGTCACCGTCATCACGGCGACCCGCCCCGAGGTCGTCCTCCTCGACGTCCACCTCCCCGGCGGCGGCGGCGTCGAGGTGCTCCGCCGCTGCGCGCCCCTGATGGGCGCCGCCGAGGACCCGGTGCGCTTCCTCGCGCTCTCCGTGTCGGACGCCGCCGAGGACGTCATCGGCGTCATCCGGGGCGGCGCCCGGGGCTACGTCACCAAGACGATCACCGGCACCGACCTGGTCGACTCGGTCTTCCGGGTCCAGGACGGCGACGCGGTCTTCTCGCCCCGCCTGGCCGGCTTCGTCCTCGACGCCTTCGCCTCCACGGACGCACCCCCGGTCGACGAGGACCTGGACCGCCTGACCCAGCGCGAGCGCGAGGTCCTGCGGCTGATCGCCCGGGGCTACGCGTACAAGGAGATCGCGAAGCAGCTGTTCATCTCGGTGAAGACGGTCGAGTCCCACGTCTCGGCGGTGCTCCGCAAGCTCCAGCTCTCCAACCGCCACGAACTCACCCGCTGGGCGACGGCGCGACGGCTGGTCTAGAGCATGTCCGGGTCGAGCGAGATGTTCAGCTTCTCGCCGACCCGGCGGTAGCCGATCGACGCGTAGATCCGCTCCACGTCGGCGTCGCCCGGCTCCAGCCACACCACCCGGCAGCCCCGCTCGAACGCGGTGCGGGTCAGGTGCGCGGAGAGCGCGGCGCCGATGCCCCGGCGGCGGAACTCCGCGCCGACCGCCAGACCCGCCAGCTCGCTGAGGCCGTCCACCGGGACCGAGCAGCCGCCCGCGCCGGCCGGGGTGCCGTCCACCGTCGCGAGTGCGGCGACCCCGCCGCCCGCCGCCGCGTTGCGCAGCCACTCCGCCGTGCCGTCCTCGGGCTCGCCCTCGCCGCCGTAGCCCAGGTGCTGGACGAGCGCGGCGGCCGCGAACTCCGCCTCGCTGGCGGGCTCGGCCACGACCAGGTCCGCGACCGGCTTCGGCTGCACCAGGCCGCCGGGGGCGCAGGCGAGGATCGGGGCGCGGTTCTCGACGGTGAACCCGGCGGCGAGCAGCGCCGGTTCGACGGCGGGTGCCCAGCCGGGCAGGAACTCCAGGCGGGGCATCCGGTCCCGCTCGCGGAACGCCGCTATGAGCGCGTCGAGTTCACCGGGCGTCGGTTCGGCGCCCTGGTCCGGGATCGCGTAGTTGGCGTACTTCAGCGACCAGTTCGGGTTGTAGCGGATCACGAACGGCCCGACGCGGACATGGTCCGGGGAGCGCAGCGTGAGCGTGCGGGCATGGGTCTGGACGTCGGCGTCCATCGGCATGTTCGGGTGTCCTTCGGGGCGTCGGGGACAAGAGGCCGGAGCCTATGCCACCCGGGTGGCCCCCGCGAAGGGCATTTCGTCAATGGGCGCGACCCGGACCGGGGCCCCGGGGCGGGGCGCGTGGATCATCCGGCCGTTCCCGATGTACAGGCCGACATGGCTGACGCCCGAGTAGAAGAACACCAGGTCCCCGGGGGCCAGCTGGGAGCGCGGGATGCGCTGCCCGGCGTTGATCTGGGTGTACGTGGTCCGGGGCAGCGAGACCCCGGCGGCGCGCCAGGCGGCCTGGGTGAGCCCGGAGCAGTCGAAGGAGTGGGGCCCGGTCGCGCCCCACACGTACGGCTTGCCCAGCGCGCTGTACGCGAAGGCGACCGCCTGGGCGGCACGGGCGTTGGGCGCGGCGACGGCACCGCGCGGTGCGCTCCGGTCCGCGTGACCGGTGCCGCGCCCGGTCTCGGAGGCGTCGTAGGCGGTGCGCTCGGCCGGGGTGAGGCGGGCGAGCAGACGGCGGGCCTCGGCCAGCTTGGCGCGGACGGTCGCCCGGTGCTCCTTCAGGGCGGCCTGCCGGGCGGCCAGCTCGGTGAGCTTCCCGGCCGCCTCGGCGCGTACCTGGGCGATCTCCGCGACCTGGCGGCGCACCGAGCGCACCTCGGCGGCCCGGCGCTCGCCGGCCTGCTCCGCGTAGGTGGCGCGGCGCAGGTACTGGTCGGGGTCGGAGGAGAGCGCCAGCTGCACGGAGGGGTCGATCCCGGCGGAGCGGTACTGCGCGGCGGCGTACGCGCCGAGCACGTCGCGGGCGCTGTTGAGGCGGGCGGTCCTGCGGGCGGCCTCGTCGCGCAGGGCGTCGACCGACTTGGCGGCGGCGGTCGCCTCGGACTTCGCGCCGTTGTACTTCTCGGTGGCGACCTCCGCCTCCCGGTACAGCCGGTCCACCTGGGCCTTGACCTGCCGTGCGGTGGGCGCGGGGTCCGCGTGCGCGGCTCCCGGCAGCACGGCGGCCGTCGCGGCTCCGGCGACGGCGAGGGTCGCCGCGGCGGTTCGGGCCGCGGAGGCGGTGGTGAGGCGCTGCCTGGGTTTGCGATGCGCTGCCACGGGGGCGGGCGTCCTTCCGTGCGACGGCCCGGCGGGGTGTACCGGCGGGGTTCCTCCGGTGGCCGGCGAGGAGGGTCCTGGTCCGCGGCCACCGGGAAGGGACGCTAATCCGAGGTCACGGGAAGGTGTCGTTATGACTGCTATTGCCCGCTCTTGGCGTGGCATTGTCGCCGGATGGCCGTCTTTGAAACATGAATGACCGGAAAAAGGGTCACAGAATCAGGCAAAAAGTGCATTCATCATTCAAGCGGCCCGTAGGCCCCACCCTGCCCGGAGCGATCCGGCGGGAGGGCTCTAGGGTGCGGAACCATGCGCGTACTCATCGATTTCGTCGTCGCCCTGCACATCATCGGCATCGCCGCCCTGCTCGGCGGCTTCCTCGGTCAGATGAAGGCGATGAAGGCCGGCACCGCCCGCTTCGTCCCCGGCATGCTGCACGGCGCGCTGACCATGCTCGTCACCGGCATCGCCCTGGTCGGCCTGGACCAGGCCGACGACCACCCCGTGAACAACGTCAAGATCGGGATCAAGCTGCTGTTCCTGGTCGTGATCCTGGGGCTCGTCTACGTCAAGCGGGACGAGGAGAAGGTCGAGAAGGGGTTCTTCGCGGCGGTCGGCGCGCTGACCCTGGCGAACATCTTCATCGCCACGCTCTGGACCTGAGCGGCGGCGGTACGCGGGAGGGCCGGCCCGCGCGCGGGCCGCCCCTCCTCCCCGGTCAGGCGGGGCGGACACTCCCGTAGATCGGCATGTAGTAGATCGACTCCTCGCGCACGTTCGCCCCGGGCTTCGGCGCGTGGATCATCATCCCGTCGCCCTTGTAGATCCCGACGTGGCTGATGTCGTCGTAGAAGAACACCAGGTCACCGGGTTGCAGGTCGGCCGTGGCGACTCGCGTGCCGACGTTCACCTGGTCCCAGGTGGTGCGCGGGATGTCGACGCCCGCCGCCTTCCAGGCCGCCTGCGTCAGCCCCGAGCAGTCGTACGAGGCGGGGCCGGTCGCCCCCCAGACGTACGGCTTGCCGATCTGGGCGCGGGCGAACGCGAGGACCTTCTCCGCCTTCGTGGACGCGCTGGTGCCGGAGCCGGTGCCGGTGCCGGAGCCGGTGCCGGCGGTGGAACCCGAGCCCGTCTCCGTACCGCTCCCGCCCGACTCCTCGGCCTTCCGCTCGGCCTCCTTCCTGGCGGCGGCCTGCTTCTTCGCCAGCTCCGCCGCCTTCCGCTTCGCCTCCGCCTCTTTCTTGCGTTCCAGCTCCGCCAGGCGCGCCTTCTCCTCGGCGGTCAGCTTCGACAGCAGCGTCCGGGCCTCGGTCAGCTTCGTCTGGACGTTCTGCTTGCTGGTGCGCAGCGCGGCCTGCGACTCGGTCAGCGTCTCCAGGCTCTCCACGGCCGTGGCGCGCTGCTCGGACGCCTTCGTCTGCTGCGTACGGAACTCCGTGACCGCCTGCTGCTGGCGCTCGGCCATGCGGTCCATGAGGTGGGTCTGGTCGAAGAACGACTGCGGGTCGTCGGCCAGGAAGAAGGTGGCGGTCGGCGCGAGGCCGCCGTTGCGGTACTGGGCGGCGGCGTAGTTGCCCAGCGTCCTGCGGGCGGCGTTCAGCTTCTCGGTGCGCTTGGCCACGTCGTCGAGCAGCGTGTCGACCTTGGACTTCTGCTTGTCCGTGGCCTCCTTGGCCTGGTTGTACTTCTGGGTCGCGTTGCCGGCCTGCCGGTAGAGGTCGTCCACCTTCTGCTGGACTTCCTCGATGCTCGGCTTCGGCGTGGGCGCGGCCATCGCGCTCTGCGAGGACAGCAGGGTCACCGAGGCCAGCGCGGCCGAGGTCAGCCCGACGGCGGGGACGGTGGAGCGCACCCGGGTGCGCGGTTTGCGATGCGACGCCAAGGCCGGCATCTCCTTCCGTGGACCGCCTACCGGGTTAGCTGTCGGGTTCGGGCGGAACGGAAGGCTGCCCTACGGTCCGGTGGGGAAGGACCGATTCACCCCGGTACTGCGTGTGGGTCCCCGGTTCCGGGCGGGCCCGGATTCGGCGTGGCGGCCCGCTCGGCGTGGGTCGCCTCTGGGGGTACGGGCCGTCCGAACGTGCACGCTAGCCAACGCATGGGGCCGCTGTGAAGGTTGGTGTTCGATATGCCCGATACATTTCCGTGACCTTTTCGGAGCGGGGCCGGGTGTCAGTCGGGCGCCTTAGACTCGGACAGCGATGAGCAGCCTCTTTGACGACAGTTTCCTGGCCGGCCTCCAGCAGGAGGAGGACGCGCCCCCGCCGCCCCCCGAGGACTCCGCACCCGAAGCGGTGCCGGAGGACCTGTTCGCGGGCGTGTTCGACGGGCCCCCGCCGCCCCGTGACGCGTACTACCGCGACGGCGCGCACCGCCCCGTCATCGACCCGGAGGCGCTGCTCGACGGGCTGAACACCGAGCAGCGCGCCGCCGTCGTGCACGCCGGGTCGCCCCTGCTCATCGTCGCCGGCGCCGGGTCCGGCAAGACCAGGGTGCTCACCCACCGCATCGCCCACCTGCTGGCCGAGCGGGGCGTCCACCCCGGCCAGATCCTGGCGATCACCTTCACCAACAAGGCCGCGGGCGAGATGAAGGAGCGCGTCGAGCAGCTGGTCGGGCCCCGGGCCAACGCGATGTGGGTCATGACCTTCCACAGCGCCTGCGTCCGCATCCTGCGCCGCGAGTCGAAGAAGCTCGGCTTCACCTCCTCGTTCTCGATCTACGACGCGGCCGACTCCAAGCGGCTCATGGCCCTGGTCTGCCGCGACCTGGAGCTGGACCCGAAGCGCTACCCGCCGAAGTCCTTCACCGCCAAGGTCTCCAACCTCAAGAACGAGCTCATCGACGAGGAGACCTTCGCGGGCCAGGCGTCCGACGGCTTCGAGAAGACGCTCGCCCAGGCGTACGCGATGTACCAGGCCCGGCTGCGCGAGGCCAACGCGCTGGACTTCGACGACATCATCATGACGACGGTCCACCTGCTCCAGGCGTTCCCCGACGTCGCCGAGCACTACCGCCGCCGCTTCCGGCACGTCCTCGTGGACGAGTACCAGGACACCAACCACGCCCAGTACACGCTGGTACGCGAGCTGGTCGGCCCGGCCGGCCCCGAGAACGCCCCCGCCGAGCTGTGCGTCGTGGGTGACGCGGACCAGTCGATCTACGCCTTCCGGGGCGCGACCATCCGCAACATCCTCCAGTTCGAGGAGGACTACCCGGACGCGACGACGATCCTTCTCGAGCAGAACTACCGCTCCACCCAGACGATCCTGTCCGCCGCCAACGCGGTCATCGAGCGCAACGAGAGCCGCCGCCCCAAGAACCTCTGGACCAAGGCCGGCAGCGGCGCCCGCATCACGGGCTACGTCGCGGACACCGAGCACGACGAGGCGCAGTTCGTCGCCGAGGAGATCGACCGCCTCACCGACGCGGGCGACGCGAAGGCCGGCGAAGTCGCCGTCTTCTACCGGACGAACGCGCAGTCCCGTGTCTTCGAGGAGATCTTCATCCGCGTCGGCCTGCCCTACAAGGTCGTCGGCGGCGTCCGCTTCTACGAGCGCAAGGAGGTCCGGGACGTCCTGGCCTACCTGCGGGTCCTCGCCAACCCCGAGGACACCGTCCCGCTCCGCCGTATCCTCAACGTCCCCAAGCGCGGCATCGGAGAGCGTGCCGAGGCCATGATCGACGCGCTCTCGCAGCGCGAGAAGATCACCTTCCCGCAGGCGCTGCGCCGGGTGGACGAGGCGTACGGCATGGCCGCCCGCTCCGCCAACGCCGTGAAGCGGTTCAACACGCTGATGGAGGAGCTGCGCACGGTCGTGGAGTCCGGCGCCGGGCCCGCCGTGGTGCTGGAAGCGGTCCTGGAGCGTACGGGCTATCTCGCCGAGCTCCAGGCGTCCACCGACCCGCAGGACGAGACCCGCATCGAGAACCTCCAGGAGCTCGCCGCCGTCGCCCTGGAATTCGAGCAGGACCGGGGCGAGGAGGAGGGCGCGGGCACGCTCGCGGAGTTCCTGGAGAAGGTCGCGCTCGTCGCGGACTCCGACCAGATCCCCGACGAGGACACCGACGGCTCCGGCGTCATCACGCTGATGACCCTGCACACCGCGAAGGGCCTCGAATTCCCGGTCGTCTTCCTGACCGGCATGGAGGACGGCGTCTTCCCGCACATGCGGGCGCTCGGCCAGGTCAAGGAGCTGGAGGAGGAGCGCCGCCTCGCGTACGTCGGCATCACCCGCGCCCGCGAGCGGCTGTATCTGACCCGGGCCGCCATGCGCAGCGCCTGGGGCCAGCCCTCGTACAACCCGCCGTCGCGGTTCCTGGAGGAGATCCCGGACCAGCACCTGGACTGGAGGAGGAAGGGCCCGATGGCCGCCCCGGCGGGCCCGACCTCGGGGATCACCTCGTCGCTCTCCGCCTCCCGGGCCCGCTCCGGCCCCTCCGGCTTCGCGACCCGGCGGACCTCGGACAAGCCGACGATCACGCTGGTCGCGGGCGACCGGGTCACACACGACCAGTTCGGCCTCGGCACGGTGACGGCGGTCGAGGGCGTCGGTGATCAGGCGAAGGCCACGGTCGACTTCGGCGACGACCGCCCCAAGAAGCTGCTCCTGCGGTACGCGCCGGTGCAGAAGCTCTGAGAGACCGGCGGCGGGGGGGGGGGCGCCCTCCCCGGCGGTGGTCATGGCAGCTCCTTGAGGCCGAGGTCGGTCAGGAGGTCGCGG